>CAZLII010000025.1:0-14830 GCA_964559065.1 uncultured Nitrospirales bacterium
ATGCGGCAAGATGCCGCATCTACATTGACGAAAAAGTAGACGCGGCATCCTGCCGCGTTCCTTCCGTGCGGATTTGGGGCGGACGTCATGCCTTGCGTTTCCGTTTTGTCGGGGCTATCATCGTGCAACGTAGAAGAGCGCTTGCGCAATAATAAAGGAACGGATATGGGTGAGTTTCGTCAAACGGTTAAGGAATTGCTGCGGAATGTGGAGATGGTGGTGCTTGACAAGCCGCAGGTGGTGCGCGCGGCGCTATCGGCATTCCTTGCGGGCGGTCATGCGCTGCTGGAGGACGTGCCTGGGGTGGCGAAGACGATGCTGGCGCGGGCGCTGGCGATATCCACCGGCTGCACATTCACCCGCATCCAGTGTACGCCTGACCTGCTCCCGACCGACGTGACCGGGGTGTCCGTTTACAACCAGAAGACGCAGGAATTTGAGTTCCGCCGGGGTCCCATCTTTTCGCAGGTGGTGGTGGCAGACGAAATCAACCGGGCGACGCCGCGCACGCAGTCCGCCCTCCTGGAGGCGATGGCCGAGGCGCAGGTGTCGGTGGACGGGCGGACCTATCCGCTCAAGCCGCCGTTTGTCGTGTTTGCGACGCAGAACCCCGTCGAGCATGAGGGCACGTTTCCGTTACCTGAAGCGCAGTTGGACCGGTTCATGATGCGCCTGTCGGTGGGCTATCCCAGCATCATCGCGGAAGCGGAGATTCTCGAGCGCACCCGCCTCTCGCATCCCATAGACAAGATCGGGCCGGTGACGGACGCGGAGACCATCCAACGGATGCAATTGTCGGTGCGCGATGTTTTCGTGCATGACAAGGTGCGAGATTACATTCTACGCCTGGTGGCGCGCACGCGCGACAGTACGCACCTGACCCTGGGGGCTAGCCCGCGCGCGTCCATGATGCTGTTCCGGGCGGCGCAGGGTCATGCGGCGGTGCAGGGCCGGGGCTACGTGATTCCGGATGACATCAAGTTCCTGGCAAGCCCCGTTTTGGAACACCGACTCATACTGAACCCGGAAAGCCGGCTGCGGCGGGTTACCACCCAGGCTGTGATGCGTGATATACTTAAAGAGGTCGCCGTTCCAGCGGGGGTATCCAACTGGAAGACGGCGTGAAATGTGCGGTCATCCAAAGCGCATGAGAATATTCCCAAAAATTGAAAAGTGCGGTATTATGTCCTATCATCGTCAGTGACATGGGATGCAGCAATGCTTTTTTTCTGGCGCAAGAAAAAAGACGGGAACAACAAGGCCGGTTTCACCGCGGACCATGATGATGAGTCGCAGTTCCCATTGAAAAAGGTCGGCCCCTATGAAATCGTCGCGCCCATCGGGAGCGGCGGCATGGGGACCGTGTATAAGGCCATTGACCGGTCCCGCGATCTCACCATCGCCATCAAAGTTCTCGATCGCCGCTACGACCTGGACAAGAAACGTCGCAAGCGGGATTACCTGGGGCGCGAAATCCTGATTGCGGCATCGCTGAATCACCCCAACATCATCAAGATGCACAAGGAAATTGTCGTTGAGGAGGACCGCTACGGCAATCAGCGGCGCTGCCTGTTGATGGAGTTGGTTGACGGACACAACCTGAAAAAGCACATCACCGACCGCGACCTTTCGATGAAGCAGATGATGGACATCTGCATCAAACTGTGTCAGGGGTTGGATTTCCTGCATCAGCACGGCATTGTCCACCGCGACATCAAGCCCGGCAACTTCCTGTTTTCCCGCGACGGCACGCAGGTGAAAATTGTGGATTTCGGCTTGTCCAAATCCAGCGCCAGTTGGCGCACGCGTTGGATGCGCGAAAGCGGGGGCACCCGGCTGTATATGTCGCCAGAGCAACTACGCAAAAAGCCGCTGGACGCCCGGTCCGACATATTTTCCTTCGGAATCACAATGTATGAATTGTTTACCGGCCGACACCCCTGCAACGGTTCCGACACCCGGGAAATTCAGCGACAACTGATCAACCCCAACTACAAGTTCGATCCGCCGTCCAAATACAATCCGGAAATCAGCCCGAAATTGGACCGGATAATCCTGAAAGCACTGCGGCGCAAGATCGAACAACGTTACCAGTCAATGACGGAAATGCTGTTGGACCTCCACCGCGTTGCCGAATCACGGATTTGATGCAATGACCAAAAAATACTATTTCATGAAGCGGCACCGGGATTATGGACTGTTAAAAATCATCGCGGCGATAGTCGCCGTGCTTCTGGTCGGATTCGGCATTGTGCAGGGCGCGCTTTGGCTGGGGGCGAATGTCTTCGGCGGCGTTGACCTTGCCTCGGCCCTGGAAGACCTGGAAAAAGCGCAGGCGCGCCATGATGCCGGCGATCTGCAGGGGGCGCGCGAATTGTTGCGGCCCATTCTCGCGCGCGTCAACGATCCCATGGTTACGCCCGATGCGCTGATGCTGCAAGCGGAGATTGAGATTGCGGCGGGGAATCAGAAGGAGGCGCTGCAGTTGCTGGAGCGGGCCGCCGCATTCCACGAAAGCCCGCGTCATCCCCTCATTGCTGCGCGTCATGCCCGCCTGCTGGAGGAGTTGGGCCGCCACGATGAGGCGATGGGCATCCACGAGGCCGTCCGCGACACTGCGCCGCCGGAATACCGGGCCGCCGGCCTGGTGGGGCTTGGCCGACAGGCCGAACGCGACAATGATCTGATCCGGGCGCGCGATCTGTATCAACAGGCCGTGGCGGACGCCGAATGGAACAGCCCCATCTGGGATGAAGCGCTGGACGCGCTGGGGCGGGTGAATGCGGCGCTGATTTTCTCGCCCGCGGAAACGCCTGAAAGCAAGGTGTACACCGTGGAACGGGGGGACAATCTGACGAATATCGGCATCAAACTCAACACGACGCTGGGCCTGTTGACGCGCGCCAACGGCATTGAGATGGACACCCCGTTGCGCCTGGGACAACGGCTCAAGTACACGCCGAAGGATTTCCGGATTGTCATCGAACGGTCCGCCTGCCGTTTGTTCCTGCTCGATAAAGACGGTATTTTCAAGCGGTACCGGGTCGGTCTGGGCAAGCCGGGCCATGAAACCGCGATCGGACGTTACACCATCGGCAACAAGCAGAAAGACCCCACCTGGTTCAAGCCTGGCGCCGGGCCAATCCCCCCCGGCGACCCGGAAAACGAATTGGGCACCCGATGGATGCCGCTTGTTCCCGCCGAGGAGGGGCTGCCTTCCGACCTGGGCATCCACGGCACCATCGCGCCGGAGACCATCGGCCAGTACATGTCGCGGGGGTGTCCGAGAATGTTTCAGGAAGACGTGGAAGAACTTTATGACCTGGTCGTGCGGAGTACGCCGGTGGAAATTGTCGAGACCATGGAGCCGTTGGGAAGGGACTGACCACCGCCGCCTGCGGCAGCGCCGGTTTCCCGCGCGGCCTTTCATCTCGTCGCCCGTTTTTGCTTCGTTTTATAGTTAATTTTGAGATATTCGTAATGGATTCCCCGTGAGCGGCTGCCTATTTGATTTGTGGGCCGGGGGAAGGCGATAATCGCCCACAACCAACGCGGGGACAGGCGCTTGTGAATGAGGCAATATCCAACGGACTGCTCGAACGCATCGAGAAGACGCCTTATGCCGCCTATCCGCCGGGCAGCATCCTGGTGCCGTTCTTTGACCATGCCATCCATCTGAAACTGACTTATGAGGCGGTGATGTCGCTGGGGCGTCACGGCGGAGACGATCTGCTGCTGATTGTTGACAGCCACACTGCCACCCAGTCGCCGTCGCTGATCGAACTGCGCGATCGCGCGCAACGGGTCTGCGTGCTGGGGCCGTTGCCCCAGTCGTGGTCCTTGAACGGCAACGTCTCCGAATGCCCGTATTCGAATGTTGTTCACGAAAATGATCTCGTCTTCATACTGATTTCGTCGCGCATCAGCATCGCCATTCTTGGGTCCTTTGTCACGCCGGCGAATGATGACGAGGCGGCGTTTGCGGGCGGATGGACGATGCAGCGGACATATGTGGCGCATGCGGTGGAAGCCCTGCTGGGCCGGCAGGCCAGAGATCTGCTCGACCGCATGACCGGCCCGGAAGAAGGCTCCGCGCTGGTCTCCGCCATCGCCATGCGGCTCATGATCCTGCACGCCAATGCCCTTGCCGACCGCCAGCAGAATATGGCGATGGACAAGCACGACTTGTTTTCCGTGCTCAATATTCTCAAGGCGATCTCGACCAAGCGCCGCGCCCATGACATCTTATTCATTTTTGTGGAGCAGATCGCCAAAGTGGTGCCCGCCGACCGCTGCTCTGTGGTGCGGGTCTGGGGCGGTGATCGGCATGGTCAGGTGCTGGCGTCGCATGAAGACGCCAGCATCGTCAATCGCATCATCGATCTCGCCAAGTATCCGGAACTGGAAAAGGCCATGACGACCCGCGAGAAAATTGTCATCAACGACGTGGCTTCCGATCCCCTCACCGCGAAATTCGCCGACACCCTCAAGGCGGCGAATATCAATGCCATTCTTGTCATCCCCATTGTGCTGTTTGACGAGGACATCGGATCGCTGTTCCTGCGCGCCGCGCGGCGCAAAGGCGCATTCTCTTTGCGCGAAATCAGTTTCTTCGAAATCGTCACCGAGGCCGCCTCCAACGCCCTCGAGCGCGCCCATCTTTTCGAGAGCATCCAGATCGCCAATGAAAGCCTGGAACGGCTGGCGGTCACGGACGGCCTCACCGGCCTCCACAATCACCGCCACTTCCGGGAAAGGCTAGAACAGGAACTGGAGCGCGCCCTGCGCTATCGGCTGCCGCTCTCCTGCATGATTTTTGATGTGGACAATTTCAAGAAGTGCAACGATACTTTCGGCCATCTGGCCGGCGACAGCGTGCTCCAGGAGATCGCCGAGCGCACCCGGAATTGCGTGCGGCGCAGCGATATCTGCGCCCGCTACGGCGGCGAGGAATTTGTCGTGCTGATGCCGCAGACCGGCATCGAGGGCGCGATGGTGGAGGCGGAGCGCATCCGGGAACTGGTCGCCTCAAAGCCTTTTGCAGCCCTTCCCGCGGACCAGCGCATCACGGTCAGCATCGGGGTGGCCACGCTTGATTTCAACGCCATGCTTGTCAGTGAAGACCTGCTTCGCGCCGCCGACCAAGCCCTCTACCAAGCCAAGCGGGCCGGGAAAAACAGGGTCGTCGGCGCAAACGCATAGAGGATATCGCCATATGCTCAAATTCCATTGCGCTATGCTGTCGGCCATGTTGCTGCTGGCCGGGTGCAGCACCGTTCACAATCCCTTCTGGCGGATGAAACCGGATTATTCCAATCTGCCCGAAAAAGCCCTGCGCGCGGTTGCTGCGGACATTGAGCAGGCGGTGGCCGAAGGCAACCGCGAACCGGATATCCCCGACCGGGACGGGGTGATGGTGAACACGCCGGAAATCCGGCAGGCCATTCGCGCGCGCGCCGCGCGCAAAGAGATTCTGGGCGAGTTTCTCGACACCGGCCACGCCTATGAAAAACGGAACGGCTTGGTGTATCTGCTGCCCTCCAAGGAATACCGCAAGTCTACCAAGCGCCGGCAGCGCGACCGCAATGCCCTGCTCATTATGAATGAGAACAACGATCGTTGGACGCTGTATGAGGGCATGGTCAAGGCGAGTAATCTGCCGCCGCGCGCCCTTTCCGCCGTGCAGGAAATCTTTTACCTGGCGCGCATCGAACAAATGGCGTCCGGGCACAAGTACGAGACCCTGGAAGGTGAAATCGTGGAGAAGGGAGCGGAATAGACTGTTTGTTCGCGACATCTGCGCGGCTGGCACAGATCTTTGGTGAAGGTTGTGCTCTTTCTGTGTACCGTGCAACGGTTTTTTAGATACAAGGATCCGTCACCCCCGCGAAAGCGGGGGGCCAGATAGGAATGAAGGCATCGGAAATGTGATTGCTGGATTCCCGCCTGCGCGGGAATGACGGGAGTGGTGGCGCCGGGTGTGATGTCCCATGCATGCAGTTGCGGCTGTGCCGCCTGTGGGGCTACATGGCGTCCAGCGCCGCCAACACCTGCTGTGCGTGTCCCTGCGGCGTCACCTTGGGCCATACCCGCGCGATTTTCCCTTTCTTGTCAATGAGAAAGGTGGCCCGCTGCACACCCATGTACCTGCGTCCATAACGGTTCTTCTCCACCCACACCCCGTATTTTTCCGCCGCCGCGTGGTCCGTATCGGAGAGCAGCCGGAAATTCAATTGGAATTTGTCAATGAAACGGCAATGAGAGTCGGGGCTGTCCGGGCTTATGCCCAGTACGACTGCGCCGCGCGCATCAAACTCGCACACGGCGTCGCGGAACTCCTTGGCTTCCAGCGTACATCCCGGCGTATCGTCTTTCGGATAGAAATACAATACGACCGTCGTCCCCTTCAGCCCGGAAAGCGACACCCGTTTCCCCTCATGGTCCGGCAACGTGAAACAGGGCGCTTTGTCGCCCGTTTCCGGCATCTTTTTTTCTTCCGACATGATCCCGACCGCTCCCTGAAATCTTAGATGGTCTCCCAGCGACTGTCAACACAACCGCTCTTGCGTATTGGGTTGCGTCGTGTTCTTGCGTTTCGTATAGTAGCCGAAACTTCAAAGCCGATGCGAGGAGAACGCGCAGGATGGTGGCAAAAAAATCGGTGGAGGCGGCCGTGGCGCGCATTCGGGAATTGCCGACGCTCCCTGTGGTGCTGGGGCGGGTGTTGAGCATTGCGGCGGACCCGGAGGCTTCGGCGCTGGACCTTGGCCGGGTCATCACGGCGGACCAGAGCCTTTCCGCCGCGCTGCTGAGGGTGGTCAACTCCGCCTACTACGGCTTCTACCGCCAAATCGAGAGCGTTACCCAGGCCATCGTGGTGCTGGGTTTCTTCGAGGTGCGCAATCTGACCCTCACCGCCACAGCGTTCCGTACGCTGGCCGCGGGAAACTCCGCGTATGACCGCCAACAACTCTGGCGGCATTCTTTGGCGGCGGGGATGGCCGCCGAACGCTGCGCGCATCTGGCGGGGAAGAAGATATCGGGCTGTTTTGAGGCGGGACTGCTCCATGACATTGGCAAGGTCGTCTTCGACATGCTCTATGGCGCCAAGTTCGTCCAAGCCGCCAACAGCGCCCACGAACAGGGCGTGCCCATCGGAACGGTTGAAGCCCAGACCTTCGGCATGGACCATGCCGAAGCGGGCGGAATTCTCGGAGAACACTGGAATCTCCCGCCTTCGGTTGTGGAGGCGATTCGCCTCCACCATCAACCGGAGCGCGCCACCGAGGACCCCGCGCTCTGCGCCGTCGCCGCTGTCGCCAATTGCCTGACGTATTCCTGCGGTTTCGGCGAATCCAGCAATCCAGTCCCGCCGGAATTTCCCATGGACGCCGCACAATCTCTGGGATTGACCGACGCCCACTACGCGCAACTTGTTCAGGAACTCAGCGGCGACGAGGAAAAGATTAATGACATCCTCGGCGCCTTGAAGGGGTGAAGAGGGAGAACGCGCGGCGACTCAGTCTTCGCGGCGCGCAATCGTCTCCCGAATCTGCGGCAGCGACGGCAACGTTTCTTCGGGATGCTCGAAATTCGCCGCAATCCAGCCCAGCACTGTTTCGATGACCTGCATGCGCCAGCGATGCACGGGCCGGGCCACCTCGTCACGCAGAAACTGCACATCCCGGAGCAGGCTTGCGCGCGCTTCGCCGTCCAGCGGGGAAAAATCGGCCTCCGCCGTCAGTTGTTCCATCAGGCGCGGCAGGTCGGCCACGCCTTCTTCCTCCTCGCCCGGCGCCGGCGGGAAGCGCAGGTTGAATTCAAAGCGGTTCTCAACGAGATCAATGCCGTCGGCAGTAATGCGGGCGGCGGCGAACATCGGGGGGTTGTAGCCCATCATCAATTCGACCAGATTTCTGTCATGCAGATAGTGCATGTTCGCCGCCAGGTCTTCCCGGCGCAGCGTGCTGTCCTCCAGGAAATCCTCCGGCGTCAGCATTTCCAGCGGGTCCTGTAGGTATCGCTCATAGAGGATCGTCAGCAGGCGGCGTCTAGTACTTTTTGGGTGCGGCGTTTTCATGCGCGAATTATAACAATTCACCCCATAGAGCCGCATGGTCCGGCGGAATAGGCAAAGGGTCGCGCGTGTTTTCGCCTGTAATGCGACGCCTCATGCAGATGCGCGCCGCCGGAAAGATGGGACGACTTTGCCAGTGGGGGCGTATCGGTATTATAATAAGGGTTGTCGCGGATCCTCTTCGAGGGTCCGCATTGCTATAGGAGCAGAACATCATCATGGCGGCAATGATTGAGATTTTCGACACTACCCTGCGCGACGGCGAGCAATCGCCCGGGGCGAGTATGAATGAGCACGAAAAACTCCAGATGGCCAGGCAACTGGAACGCCTCGGGGTGGACATCATCGAAGCGGGATTCCCCATCGCCTCGAAGCAGGAATTCGAGAGCGTGCGCAAGGTGGCGGAAAACGTCAAAGAGTGTCGTGTCGCCGCGCTGGCGCGCGCCCTGCCCGAGGACATCAAGCGCGCCGCCGAAGCGCTGGAGCACGCCACGCATCCGGTTCTGCATACGTTCATCGCCACTTCCGACATCCACATGACACACAAACTGCGCATGGAACGCGAGCAGGTGCTTGTCGCGGCGGACAAAGCGGTGCGGCTGGCGAAGCGCCTGATTCCGCGCGTCGAGTTTTCCGCCGAGGATTCCACCCGCTCCGATTGGGATTTTCTGGTTGAGATGGTGAAAATCGCCATTGCGGCGGGGGCGGATGTCATCAACCTTCCCGATACGGTCGGCTATACCACGCCGAATGAAATCCGTGACATGTTCAAGTATGTCATCGCCAATGCGCCCGGTTCCGACAAGGTGGTTTTCTCCAGCCACAACCACAACGATCTGGGCTTGGCGGTGGCCAATGCGTTGGCGGCGGTGGAAGGGGGCGCCCGCCAGATCGAATGCACCGTCAACGGCATCGGCGAACGCGCGGGCAACACGTCGCTGGAAGAAGTGGTGATGGCCATGCGCACCCGAAACAATGTCTATCCCTACGACTGCCGGATATACAGCCACGAGATTGTGCCGTCCAGCACCCTGCTGGGAATGCTCACCGGCCTGGCCATCCCCTACAACAAGCCCGTCGTGGGGCGCAACGCCTTCGCCCACGAATCGGGCATCCACCAGCACGGCGTCATCGCCCATGCGCTGACCTACGAGATCATGAGTCCGGAATCCGTGGGCCGCAATCGGAGCGACCTGGTGCTGGGAAAACACTCAGGACGCGCCGGCCTCGCCAAGCGCAGTCGCGAACTCGGCTACGACTTTGATGAAGCGCAGTTGGATCGCCTCTACGAAAAATTCATTGACCTCGCCGACAAGAAACGCGAAGTTTTTGACGATGACCTGCGCATGCTCATTGTGCGCATGATCAACGAGGATTTCGAACTCTATCACCTCGTGGAAGTGGACACCTTTGGGCGCAATCCCGCCAAAGCCCTCATCAAATTGGGCAAGGGCGGGGAAACCTTCACCGATTCGGCCACGGGCGACGGTCCGGTGCATGCCGCCTGCGTCGCGATTGAGCGCATCACGGGCGTGTCCGGCCGGCTCGAAACCTTCGAGATACGCGCCACCACGCCCGGCAAGGAAGCCTTGGGCGAAGCCTATGTGACCGTGGATTTTGCCGGGCAGATTTTCAAGGGCAAAGGCGCCAGCACGGACATCATCGAGGCGTCCGTGGCGGCCTACCTGGACGCGGTCAACAAATACCTGGCCTACCGCGAAAGCGCCGAGAACGGCATTACGCTGCGCGGGATGTAGAAGGTTCTATTGCGCCAGGCATTACGCCGTTCTTTGGGAACATGTTTCATTGCCCGGCGCTTCGCTGCCTTGACTTCGTGGCCATTGCGCTCATGAAACACGGGCAGGATGCCCGTGCCCCGTTGGATCGCAGCAGGTTTTGCAAGAGCCTCAGATTCAAGTGATTTCAGCGGCGATTTGTTCCAAGACGCCCAGACCTTCGCGCAGAGCATCTTCCTGAATGACAAGCGGGGGACAAATCTTGATCGCGCAGCCGCCGACGCCGACAGGGGCAAAGAGCATGACGCCGCGTTCGCAGGCGCGGCGGACGAGTTCCCACGCGGGTTCCGGATCGGGGTCCGTCGTGCCGGGGCGCGTGAATTGCAGGGCGGCGACCAGGCCCACGGTGCTCCAGGCGCCGATGCGGCCCTTGGCGGCGCGCGCGATGGCGGCGACGCCTTCCGACAGGACGGGTCCGAGCCGGGTGGCGTTGTCCACCAGCCCGTGCTTGTGGATCACCTGGAGATTGGCCACGGCGGCGGCGGCGCAGATGGGATTGGCGGAGTGGGTGCTGGTCATCTCGCCGGGGCCGTAGAGGTTCATCAGTGCCTCCGTGCCGACGACAGCGGCGAGCGGCATGCCGCCGGAGATGCCCTTGCCGCAGGCGGCGAGGTCGGGCGTGACGCCGAGGTGCTGGAAGCCAAACCATTTACCGGTGCGCCCGAAGGCCGCCTGCACCTCGTCGAAGATCAGCGCCGCGCCGTGCGCGTCGCACCAGCGGCGCAATGCCTGCGCGTATTCGGCGGGCATTAGCGTCGCATTGCAACCTTGAAAAGTTTCCGACATCACCCCACAGACGTTATTTGCCGCGACACCCAATTCTTTCAGTTGCTGCTCGAAAACGGCGAAGGAGACGTCTTTCTGGCGGAATCCGTCGGGGAAGGGGACCTGCACAAAGCGCGGATCGAGGTCGCCGATCCACGTCTTCAGCGCCGGGATGCCGCCGGCCAACTGCGCGCCGAGCGTGCGGCCGTGGAAAGCGTGCGAAAACGTGACCAGCACGCTCTTTTTCGGCCCGCCCAGCGCCATGCCGCGCGTGCGCGCCAGTTTGATGCAGCATTCGACCGCCTCAGAACCCGTGGTCAGCAGGAAGACGCGCTTCAATGGCGGCGGCAGCACGGCCTGGATGGCTTCGATGAGTTTCAGGCGGATTTGCGTGGGGAAACAATAGGCGTGGTACATGCCCTGTCCGGCCATGCCGCGAATCGCGCCGACGATCTCCGGGTGGCCGTGGCCGCAGGCGGTCACCAGCACGCCGCTGGAGAAATCAATCCAGCGGTTGCCGTAGGGGTCGCATATCGTCGCGCCTTCGCCGTGGTGCCATAGAATCGGCGGCTGGCCGCCCATACTGCGCGGTTCCATCTCGCGCAGCCGGGTCAGTGTCGGGATGGATTCGGGCACGGGGATTTCCGTGGCGATGCGCCGGTGCGCGGTCTCGACTGGGGGAACAGACTGCGGGCTTAGTGGGAATTCCTTCGTCGCCATGTAAAACGTCCTCCAGTTCTGGTCTTGCATTGCATATGACGCGCAACCGAATATACGCGCAGGTGCATTACTCACATTTGTCCCGGGTCGCCTTGGCGCTGTGCATAGGCTTCCGGTGTGAAGTCGTTCAGGTCTTCGAGCGCCCAGTCCGCGCGGGAGACATCCTGCCGGGGACGGTCGGGCCGCGCCAGCGCGACGCAATACATGCCTGCGTCTTTGGCTGCGCGGATGCCCGCCTCGGAATCTTCAAAGGCGAGGCACGCATCGGGCGGAAGGCCAAGCCGCTCGGCGGCCATGCGGTAGCAAGCGGGATTGGGTTTGCCGGGCGCATAGTGGTCGCCGCTGAGGAAGAAGCGGATATAGGGTTCCACGCCCATCAAGCGCACGCCGTGGGCTACGTCTTTCTCAAATGATCCGGAGACAATCGCGACGGGATAATCTTTGGAAAGACGCTTAAGCAGGGCGATGGAACCGGGTATCAGGACATCGTGACTGTCGCGCAACGCAAGAAAGCGGGGCTGCAAATCCGCGTACATCGCCTGCATATCCTCAAACACGCCTGGATAGCGGCGCGCGATGATTTCGTAAATCTCGTCCCATGAAATGCCATAGACGATATCCAGGGCTTCCTCGCGCGTGACGGCGATGCGCCTGTCGCGCAGCGCCATTTCCACCGCCTCGACCCAAAGAATTTCCGAGTCAATCAGGGTTCCGTCCATATCAAACAAAAAAGCCCGAATCATTGGCTGCTTTTCCTGTTGAGGGATGTTGCGGACATGAAGGTCCGCTATGATGACCGCCCGGAGATGCGCCGCGCGTGCATACTGGCCGCGCAGCCCATCACCCTGACGACAAGAGACATTATAGGAAAAACCGACAACTGTTCGCCAATTGCCTGCGATAGCGACCGAAACGCCCATGCGTGAAGAAAGGCTTGACGGCGGAAACGACACAGGCAGGGACGAGGACAGTCATTTTCAGGTCGGAGAAAGTACTTGACATCGGGTGCCGTGTAAGGGAGAATACTGGGTGCGGCATTTATGGGGGTGCACGGCGCGCACCCCAATGGATGCAACGTAGATGGGGCTGCGTATGCGCCGCCAAGGCGACGCAGAGGTAGCGCGCTTGGCATCATGGTGCATGTTTGGACTGTCGGCGGCGTGAAAGGTTCGGTGTCGCGTGAAAGGTCAGGATAGAGAAGGCCGGGGAGACGGAAAAAACCTTCAGGTAAATTGTTGACAAAATGCTTCATAACTCCAGTAATATCAATATAAACTCACATTATTTACATTGACATTTTGTGTATTCTCTGGTACATTTAAGGTGTGTGGATGAAGAGGTGAAATACCATGCAGGGCGGTTACGCGCTTTTCGGCAAACGGCTGGTGGAACGCGGGATCATTTCGCAGCAGCAACTGGATGAAGCGATTCACAAGCAACAGACGACGATGGCCCACCGGAAATTGGGGGAAATTCTGGTCCGCTTGGGGCATATCAGCAAGAGCCACATTACTGAAGGGCTTGCGGATCAGTTGGGCATTCCCATCATCAAGTTGTCCGAACGGGAAATACCGGAACGGATACGCAGCCTGGTGGATGGCGGGATAGCGACGCTGTATCGTGTGATCCCGGTGGAGGAGCGTGGCAAGACGCTGGTGGTGGCCACGGCGGACCCAACGAATATCAACAATCTGGACAATTTATCCCGTCTGATTGACCGTCCGGTGGACCCGGTGCTGGCAATGCCCGAAGATATTGCGTTCGCCTTGAACAAGTATTACGGATTGCAGGAGACGACGGTGGAGACGATGCTTTCGACGGCGAGCAGCGCAAGCAGCATGAGCACGCTGAGTTCGATGTCGAATGTGGGGTCGCTGGAGAGTTCGCTCAGCAGCATGGGCAGCATGAGCGCGAGCGATATCAGCATGAGCAGCATTGGGCTGGACGGGGTGGAGGAGGAGAAGGGCAAGATTTCGATGGACGGGGTGGATGACGAGGACCAGGACAATCCGGTGGTGCGGTATGTGCACCAGATGATTCTGGAGGCGTTTCGGCTGCGCGCGAGCGATATTCACGTGGAGCCGGGCAAGACGGATGTGAAGGTGCGGTATCGGATTGACGGCGTCATGCATCTGATGCCGTTGCCGCCCAAGCGCGCCCAGCCCGCGATCATCTCGCGCCTGAAGATCATGTCCGGCATGGACATCAGTGAAAAGCGCGTGCCGCAGGACGGCCGCATCAAGATGACGATCAATCAGAAAATGATTGACTTGCGCGTCAGCGCGCTGCCGTCGGTGTACGGGGAAAGCGTGGTGATGCGTATCCTGGACAAGAGCGGACTGATGCTTGGTCTGGGCCAGTTGGGCTTCAGCCCCGAAGAGCAGCGGAACTGGGAGGCGCTGTTGAAGCACGCGACGGGGGTGGTGCTGGTGACGGGGCCGACGGGGTCGGGCAAGACGACCACGTTGTACGCTTCGCTGCATACGCTGAACCAGCCGCACCGCAAGATCATTACGGTTGAGGACCCGGTGGAATATCAGTTGACGGGGATCAACCAGGTGCAGATCAACCATGAAATCGGATGGGACTTTGCGCGCGCGCTGCGCGCGATGTTCCGGCAGGACCCCGACATCGTGATGGTGGGCGAGATTCGCGACCTGGAGACGGCGGAGATCGCCATCAAGGCGGCGCTGACTGGGCACCTGGTGTTTTCGACGCTGCACACCAACGACACGGCGAGTTCGTTCATCCGCCTGATTGACATCGGGATCAAACCGTTCCTGGTGGCGTCGGGCGTGCGGGCGATTCTGGCGCAGCGCCTGTTGCGGACGACCTGCACCGCCTGCAAAGAACCCAGCGAGGTGGCGGATTTTGAATTGAAGCGGCTCGGCTTCCATGTGGACATAAGCAAGGTGACGCTGTACCATGGCGCAGGCTGCGATAATTGCAACCAGACAGGCTATCAGGGGCGTCTGGGCGCGTATGAATTGCTGATAACGACCGACAAAATCCGCGAAATGCTGATGCGCGGCGAGTCGGCCACGGCCATCCGGCGCCAGGCGCGGCTGGACGGCATGACAACGATGCGCGAGGATGCCTGGCGGAAGGCGTTGAATGGCATTACCACGATTGAAGAAGTCAACCGGCGCACGAGGGTGGACGAGCCCCTGCACCGGAAAACGGCGGCAGCGGTTTAGGAGAGTGACTCATGGCATATGAAATGGTCAGTTTGTTGCGGATGCTCATTGACCGGGAAGGCTCTGACCTCCACTTGTCCGTGGACAATCCCCCCGTGGGCCGCGTTCACGGTCGTCTGCATTATTTCGGCGACGACCCGTTGACGCCTGAGGACACGGAGCGGTTGATGAAGAGCATCGCTTCGGTGGACAACCAGCAGGAACTGCAGGAGGTGGGTGGCGCGGACTTCGGCTTTGCGTTTGAAGACGTGGCCCGCTTCCGCGTATCCATCTTC
>CAZLII010000026.1:0-14724 GCA_964559065.1 uncultured Nitrospirales bacterium
TCTATCGCATCCGCCGGCACGATGACGGTCAGATTGGCGAAGGCGCGCACGATGGAGAGGTCTTCCGTGGCGTGGTGGGTGCTTCCCGCCGAACCGAACGAAGTGCCGCCATGCGTGGCGATCACCTTGACATTGAGGTTCTGGTAACAGCAGTCCGTGCGCAGGAACTCGGCGGCGCGCATCGAGGCGAAGACGGAGAACGTGGATACGAAAGGAATCAATCCCGCCTTGGCAAAGCCCGCCGCCACGCCGAACATGTTCTGCTCGGCGATGCCGAAATTGAAGAAGCGTTCGGGAAACTTGTCCCCGAAGGTTCCGATCTTGGTGGATTTGGCCAGGTCCGCCGAGAGGCCCACGATCTCCGGGTATTCCTCGCCCAGTTCGCTGAGCGT
The DNA here is from genome assembly GCA_964559065.1 of uncultured Nitrospirales bacterium. Classification (GTDB taxonomy): domain Bacteria; phylum Hydrogenedentota; class Hydrogenedentia; order Hydrogenedentales; family CAILVY01; genus CALEDJ01. Next base: position 393 of record CAZLII010000026.1, read on the forward strand.
TAGTCCGTAAATTTCCCGTTGGGTCATCTTGTCGGCGTCGTACACCGTCCAGGTCAGGCCGCCTTCTTTCGCCATGCTCTCAGCCCTCTCGTTCCACCGATTGTTTCGCCCGTTCCACGAGTTCCTTGCTCAAGCCCCCGTAATGCCAGGCGGGATCGTTCTCCATGAAATTCACGCCCTTGCCCTTGACCGTCTTGCACAAGACCATCACCGGTCCCGCCGTGTAGGTCTGGGCGAATTCCACCGCCTCGGAGAGTTGTCGCAGGTCGTGTCCATCCACTTCGCGGACCTGCCAGCCGAAGGCGGCCCACTTGTCCGCCAACGGCTCCAGGCTCATGACCTCCTCCGTGGGACCGTCAATCATCATGCGATTGCGGTCAAGAAACGCCGTCAGATTGCCTAGTTTGTAGTGGGCCGCCGCCATCGCCGCTTCCCAGATGGACCCTTCGTTGCTCTCGCCGTCGCCGACCACGCAATATACGCGCCAGGATTTTTTCAATACCCGCGCACCCAGCGCCATGCCCACGGACTGCGACAGCCCGTGCCCCATCGAACCGGTTGACGCCTCCACGCCGACCGCTTTCCGGCTGTCCAGGTGCATGCCGAGTGTGGACCCTGTATGGTTGAATTCCTTCAGACCCTCGAATGGGAAATAGCCGCGATGCGCCAGCGCGACGGCATGCCCGACGCCGCCGTGGCCTTTGCTCAACACGAAACGGTCGCGGTCTTCCCAGTCCGGCCGGGCCGGGTCAATGTTGAGATATTTCCAATAGAGGATGGTGAGAATCTCCACCATGCTGAGCGAACCGCCGATGTGCGCGCCGCCGGACCATCCAGTCACATCAACGATGTCCAGCCGGATTCTTTTCGCGATGCCCTTGAGTTCGCTGAGTTCCTGTTCACTGATTGGCATGGTCGTATGCACTCCCTCGGCGTTGCGCCGCACTACGATTTGATGGCCTTGAATGCGTCCTCGCAAATGTCCCAGGTGCGTTGAATGTCTTCATCTGAATGCGCGGTGGACACGAACCAGTTGTGATGTGAGGTGAAAAAGGCGCCGCGACGGGTGCATTCCGCGCACCAACGTTGATGCAGCATCAGGGTCGGATCGTTGGTGATCCGGTAGTACGCCATGCCGGGGTCTCCGGTGACTTTCAGGTCATAGCCGTGATTTTTCGCGATGGCGATCATGCCTTCATTGAGTTTCCGGCCGACGGCGCGCAGGACATCCGGGGCGTTGATGCGTTTGAGTTCCTTCAAGCAGGCGAGCGCCGCCGCCATCGGCCCCGCGGAGAACCAGTAACTGCCGGTGTGGAAGACTTTCGCAGCAGTGTTTTTCAGCGACTCCACGCCGACCAGCGCGGAAATGGGGTAGCCGTTCGCGATGGCCTTGCAGAAGCAGATCAGGTCGGGCTTAAACCCGAAATATTCGCACGAGCCGCCCATGTGCAGGCGGAACCCGCAGCGGACATCGTCAATGATGAACACCGCGCCATGCTTGCGCAGCAGCGCCTGCACCTTCTGCCAGTATCCCTCGGCGGGCATTTCGTTGTCGGCGAAAACCGGATGATGATAGGGGGTGGAAATGAATCCCGCCACATCGCCGGGATAGCGATCGAAAACCGCCTCCAGCGCGGCGACATCATTCCAGGGAACCCGCACGATGTTTTCCTGGTCATCCTCCACCACGCCGTGGTGGCCGGGCGCCTGCATCCAGGGCGAGGTGCCGTGGTAGCCGCCGCGGATGGCGATGATTTTCTTCCGGCCCGTCGCCGCGCGCGCGATCATGACGGCGTAATTGGTAACGTCCGCCCCGTTCTTGGCGAAAAACGCCCAATTCGCTACGGGGATGAGGTTCACAAGATACTCCGCCAATTCCACCATTTTCGGCGATGCGACGCTGCACGAATCCGCCTGCCGCATCTGGACCTGATACGCCTCGTCCACCACCGGGTTTCCATAGCCCAGGATCATCGGCCCATATGCGCACATGTAGTCAATGAACTCGTTGCCGTCAACATCCCAGAACCGGGAACCTTTGGCCCGGGACGCGAAAAACGGATAAGCGTCCACGGGAACACACGGCGCGGGGCTGAAGTGGCCGTAAATCCCGCAGGGAATCACCTTCGCCGCCCGTTTGAACATCGCCGCGGAACTGGGGAATTGATAGGTTTCCATTGCGTGTTACTCCAGCATCCTCTGGCAGAATCGGCCGGCGCTGCATGCGCCGCCAGGTAATATGATCATCACAAACAGTCCTCCCGCAAAGGGGGTCAGATCAGATAGCCTTGTATCCGGTCCATGATCAGGCCGACATTATCCACGATGGGAAGCATTCCCCGCAGGACCAATTCGCCTTCCACCACGGCCGTGAACGCATCGGTGCGCAAATTCAGCAGCGCATTTGCCGCCGCAAAATCCCGGAACATCATCACCGCCGTGGGATGCTCCGTCGGCCCCTTGGCGACCGTCACACCATCTTCGGCGAATCGAATCTGCGCCTGGGGGCCATTCTCGATGCCCATGAGAAGCACGCCGCGCGGCGTTTGCGCCGCAATGGATTGGCACAAGGGGTCGAGGGTCGCCAGTTCGCGCACGCCATAGGCCGCCGTGAAGAGGGTCATCGTCGTGTTCGCCCGCAGAAACGCGTCATCCTGGATCAATCCGTTCGTCGGTTTGAGATAATATTCCAGCCGTTCCGTCATCTGCGCGAAATCTTTCTGCAGGAAAGACAGTTTGGAGAATCCCTTCAACGGGATCGGCGTGCCGGAACCGTCAATCATCCGGTTCAGATGCCGCGGCGAGGTGAAAAACAGCCGTACCGAGGGCGCAGGATGCGCCCCCCGTCCATGAACGCAGACGCCGTTCTCGAACGACACATGCGCCGACGGACCGTTCAGCACGGAGAACTGGATGGCTATCTTCCAGTCCTTAATCAATTCCCCGATTTCCGAGTCCAACCGGGGTAATTCCTCCAGATTCTGCATCACGGCATAGAGGTTGAGATTGGCGCGAATCAATTCCCGGTTCATGAGCGCGGCATCCCCTTATCTTTTCGGATTGCGGCCTTTCGCATGGGCATCCCTTCCCCGCAAACAAATGCAGGGGGAAATCTAACACAGGATTCCCGCCTGCTGCAACAGGAACATTCACCAGGCATCTGAAGCAGACGTCCAGTGATAATCCCCGTTGTTGCGAGTAGCCCGGCGCGAAGCATAGTATGGTAATCTGATATAAACATGATGTGGTTTCCCATTTCAGATCATTCGTGTTCGGTTAACACGTGGTTTTGCTTTGCTGGATTCCCGCTTTCGTGGGAATGACGCGCAAAAAATGAGGTGTTTTGCGGAATTCGTCATTCCCGCGCAAGCGGGAATCCAGAACAGTTCGTGTGGCCCTTGAATTACTGCAAATATTGATTATAAACGCATAGTGATCTTACTTGACCGAACACGAATGATTTCAGATTGCTTGGCGTTGCGGCACGATGCGCCGCATGGATCTCGGTGATGAATAGAAAGTGGTTGATTCGCGAACCCGAAAGTCACACTGTCAGACCAGGGTGTTTCAAATGTTGAGGAAAGGGTCTCCGGATGCACAGGCGTGAATTCCTCGCCCGAATGGGACTATTGGCCGCATATCCAGCCTTTGGCGCGACGGCGCGGTCCCGGCCCAATGTGTTGTTCCTCTTTGCGGATGATCTGGACCCCGGATGCATCGGCGCGTTGGGCAGCCGGGAGGCGCGCACCCCGAATATAGACCGCCTGGCGGCGCGGGGCGCTGTCTTCGCGAACACCTACAACATGGGCGGATGGCATGGGGCCATTTGCGTGGCCAGCCGCACCATGCTCATGACAGGCGCGTACCTCTGGCGGGCAAAAGGCCTGGATTCGCGCTTGGACAGCGAGTTGCAGGCGGGCCGCCTGTGGCCGTTGCGCATGGCCGACGCGGGGTATGCAACCTGTTTCTCCGGAAAATGGCATGTGGCGGTGGACCCTGAGCAGGTCTTCCAACATACCGCGCATGTGCGCCCCGGCGGCATGCCCTTTCTCGCAGCATCTGGCTACAATCGCCCTCCGGGGCAGGGTGAGGACCCTTGGCATTCCTGGGACACGGCGGAAGGCGGTTTCTGGGAAGGGGGGCGTCACTGGAGCGAGGTGGTCGCGGATGACGCGGAATCTTTCCTGGCTGGCGCCCGAACAAGTGAAAAGCCGTTCTTCATGTACCTGTCCTTCAATGCGCCGCATGATCCCCGGCAGTCGCCCAAAGAATTCCTGGAGCAATACCCGCCGGAAAACGTCGCTGTACCGAAAAATTTCCTGCCGGAGTACCCTTTCAAGGATGCGATCGGTTGTGCGCCGGATTTACGCGACGAAAAACTCGCGCCATTCCCCCGCACCGAAACCTCCGTAAAGGTGCATCGCGCGGAATATTACGCCATCATTGCCCATCTGGACGCGCAGGTGGGCCGCATCCTCGCTGCCTTGGACGCCTCCGGGTTTGCCGACAACACACTGGTCGTGTTTTCCGCCGACAACGGTTTGGCCTGCGGCCAGCACGGACTGATGGGCAAGCAGAACATGTTCGAGCACAGCATGCGCGTGCCGCTGATTGTTGCCGGTCCCGGCATCCCGCGCGGCGCGCGCATCGCCGCGCGCGTCTACATGCAGGACATTGTGCCGACGCTGTTGGAAATAGCGGACGTTGCGCCGTGGGAGGGGATCGAATACCGGAGTCTTATGCCGCTGCTGCGCGACGACCAATCCGCCGCTCGTGACGCCATTTACGGCGCATACATGGACTTGCAGCGCATGCTGGTCATGGACGGATTCAAACTGGTTCACTATCCCGCCATTGAGAAATGGCTGCTCTTTGACCTTGCCAACGATCCTTGGGAAATGCGCGACCTCTCGGAAGATGCCGCATACGCTGTAACACTGAATCGTCTCAGAAAACACTTGAGAATAGTCCAGCATGAAATGCGGGATCCCCTCACGAAAAAGGAAACTGGCTCTGAGGAAGAGGGATAATATCTCCCTTTGATCTGAGATATGTTCTGGCTTTTTTGCGCTTTCCTGCGAACAGCATTCGCGTTCGGTTGCGAAAGTCTCAGAGCGATCAATCTCAACAGTTGCAACCAATTCGATGGCCGGACGAATTGTTCTGGATTCCCGCTTGTGCGGGAATGACGAATTTCGCACCCCCCCCTTTTTGACGCGTCATTCCCGCTTGCGCGGGAATCCAGCAATACAAAAGCGTATGTTAACCGAACAGGACTGCTGCAAACAGTGGCGTATTCGAAGATTGACGCGAGGAATATGCTGAAAAACACGACGCCCGTGACTATGCGCATCAATAACGAACGCCGCCATAAGTCCCGGTTCCTGCGGTTGAAAAACGCTGGAGGAACCGCCACTGGAATTAACGCATATTGATTTTGACATTGCATTCTTGGGAGTGCAATACTAGAATAAAGGATGACGATTTAGGGAAGCAGTGGACCTTCTCTAAACGTTCCTATAACTATTTACTCGTCCAAAGAAGGAGTGGCTCCCGTGCCGAATTTCACCAAGATGTTCCAGGAAGAAGTGCGAAGGCTTGCAAGAAAAGAATTCAAGGCGTCTCTGGAGAATGTCCGCAGGGACCTCGTGGAGACGCGACGCGCCGTCTCGCAACTGCGAAAAACCGTTGCGTCCTTGCAGAAGGAAAACAAGCGAATCGCAGAGAAGGTCGTCAAAGGCGCGCTGCAAAGGGCGCCGGAAGAGACCGAAGAAAAGGACCGGGCGCGCATCTCCTCCAAGACGATCCGCACGATGCGGGAGAAACTGGGGCTTACCCAGGTGGAGATGGGGAAACTGTTGGATGTCAGCAGCCAGTCGGTGTATCAGTGGGAACGGCGCGGCGGCCGGCTGCGGCTGCGCAACGCCACGCGCAAAGCGGTGCTTGAGTTGAAAAAGATTGGGGTGCGCGAAGCGCGCAGGCGCCTGGAAGCGATGAAATAGCCGTTCACGGCTCAAGTACCCTGACATTCCAAGACGGCGGACGCTTCGTTTCGCTGAAGGCATCGGGCAAACAAGTAGGTCGAAAATCACCGGGGGGAAGCGCATGTCTGCTTATACCGTTTTGGCTTCCACCGCGACCAACGAAATATCGTCCTCAAAAGGACGGTCGCCGCGCCATGCGCGCAATTCGGCAAGCAGCGTTTCCAATCCCTCTTCCAGCGGAACCGCCGCTTTTCTGCGCAGCGTGTCCAATAGCCGGGCGTTGCCGAAGGCTTCATGATTCTGGTTTGCGGTTTCCGGGACGCCGTCGGAATAGAGCCACAGGCGGTCCCCCGGCGCCATTTGAATCACCTGCTCTTCGTAGGGCGTTTCGCTCAGGCCGATGGGAAGGCCATTGCCGCGCGGCAACACGGCGTCGCCGGAGGCGTTGAAATGAATCGGCGGCGGATGCCCCGCCGAAACATAACGGAAGGTGAGGCGGCGCAGGTCAAGCACCCCATAGATCAGGGTGAAGAATTGTCCGGCGTCCGGGTCCCAGGGAAAAATACGGTTCAAGTTGTCCGCCACTTCGGCGGGTTCCAACAGCCGATAAGTGCGGCCTTCCTCATGGTTGGCTTCACAGGGCAGGGACCCCACATTGCCAAAGGGGGAGAGCATCCTGCTGACGGAGACCGCCAGCAATGCCGCCGCCACGCCATGGCCCGTCACGTCCAACAGATAGATACCGACATGGTCCGCATCCAGCCGGAATATGTTGAGAATGTCCCCGGCCAGTTCCTCACAAGGGACCAGTTTCCAATGGAAGCGGGCCGTCGGCGTTTCCGGGACCCGGTCGGGCAGCAGCGCCTGCTGTATCTTTGCCGCCGCCGCGAGTTCTCGCTTCATGCGACGGTTCGCGCCGGTCAACTGCTGATTGACCGATTCCAGGAGGGTCAGGGCGTCACGGACGGATTGCTCGGCCTGCACCCGCTCCGTGATGTCAGATTGCACGCCGACATAATGCGTTATTCTGCCTTCGCGGTTGCGCAGCGGAGTCAGCGAGATGCGGTTCCAGAAAGGTGTGCCGTCCTTGCGGTAGTTCAACAGTTCGCCCGTATATTGCCGGCCTTCATTCAGCGCCGCGCGGATTTCGGCCACCTGCTCCGGCGGGGTATCCGGACCTTGCAAAAAGCGGCAATTCCGGTTCAGCACCTCCTGTCGGGAATATCCGGTCAACCTTTCAAAGCCCGCATTCACGTAAATCAACGGCATATCCGCGCGGCGGGCGTCGCTGATGGTGATGCCTTCGGAAGATGTCGCTATGGCGCGCTGCAGCACCTGTAATTGGTCGTTCAACCGTTCACTCTCAAGCCGCCGCGCCCGTTCCGCGCGCCGCGTGCGGCGCAATTGCGCCTCCAACTTCTCGACACGCGCCGCCAGCCGCGCGTGTCCCACTGCGTGTGGATACTGTCGCCGTACTCTTTTCCTAATCATGGAAGGCATTCCTTCAGAGATTGCGGGTAAAAATAACAACCCCCCAATACAACGCAGACACACGCCCACCCTATGCCCCCCATAATAACACGTGACGGGGCGAAAAAATGCCAAAAGTCGAACGACCGATCATATGAAAAGGATCGTTACAGATGAAAATCCGTCTTCGGCTGGCAATCCCTTATGGCGCCTTGATACACTTTTCCCTGATTTATGCGCATATCGCAGCAATGCAACCGGGGAGAGCGAAAGACCATGTCCAGCGAAACACCCACAAAGAAACTTGTCACACCTCCACCCGATTCACCTGACAATGATCAGCACGATGCACTGATGGAAACGCTGCATCGCTGCATCCATTTTGCGGTGAAGATACTCGCGGTGATGATGACCTTCGTTATCTTTTTCGGCGTGCTCGATGTGATGCTGATGTTCTGGGACGAGTTGTTGTCGCCGCCGCATATGATATTCAAGATCAGCGGATTCATGGAACTTTTCGGGGCCTTTCTGGCCGTGTTGATCGCCATCGAGATTTTCGTAAACATCACTGTCTATCTGCGTGAAGAAGTTTTTCACGCCAAGATCGTGGTGGGTACCGCACTCATGGCCATCGCCCGAAAAATCATTATCCTGGACGCCAGCGACTATACTCCCATCTTTATTTTTTCCATGGCGGCGCTGGTAGTGGCGGTGGGCATTGTTTATTTCCTCGTATCCGTTGGCGACAAATATAGCGGCCATGTATGGCGGCGCTTGCTGCCGGGCACTGCAACCCCAAAGGGAGACGCATCATGAAAGTGCAGGATTTCGCCTACCAGGTCGCCATGCGCACCATCGAATTGTTGGAACAGTTGCAGCATTACAAGGTTTCTCCGGAACACCGCAAAGAAGTGGGCCGGATCATCTTGTCGGAATTGGACGCCATAATCAAGAAGTCGTCCTGATGCTTCGATGTCATTTCATCGCATGCGCCGCGCTGTTTCTTGTCAGTGTTTCTGATATCGCGGTGGCGTCCCCTCCGCCCGCGCCGACCGGCGCGGCGGGATTGCGGCTGGACGGATTTTCAAGTGCGCCCGGCGCGTGGAAGCCGTCGTTGGCGGCGACTGCGCCCGTCCCCGCGCCGGAAGCGGGACAATATGCGTTGCGCTTTCCCTGCCCCTTCCCGCAGGGGGACATAGAACGCATCACGTGGGACTTGGACCTCCGCATTGATCTCGGCGAAAGCCGGGGACTGCGCTTTCATCTGCTTTGCGCGAACCCGGAACCGATTTCGGGCTTCACTTTCTATTACCGCAGCGGCGGCGGCTGGTATTCCGCGCCGTTTTCCCTCAACGACCTCAATACATGGAATCTCGTCACCGTCGCCAAGACGGAGATGGGCACGGAGGGAAACCCCGCCGGGTGGGGAAACATTGACGGCATCCGCATCGCGGCGTGGCGGGGCGGCAACGCCGCCACGGAGTTCCTGATCGCGAACGCCGCGCTTATTCCAGCCGAAGCCCCGCTGGCCATCGTCCGGGGGGATTGGGCTGCGCGGCAGCATGCCCCGGAATCCCGCGCCATCCAGGACGCGGCGAAAACTGCGGCGCGCCTGCTTGACGATCTCGGCCTGGACTATGCCGTCATCAGCGATGACGACCTCACGGACCGGCGGGTCTCGGGGCGCAAGGCGCTGATTCTGCCCTATAATCCCGCTATGCCCGATGCCGCGACGGCATGCCTGCGGCGTTTCACCCAAGGGGGTGGCGGCCTGGTGTCGTTTTTCCGTCTGCCGCCCGCCGTGCAAGCAGCGGCGGACATCCGCGCCGTGCGCGGCATCGCCCAGGAGCGTCCCGGCTACTTCGCGCGGATTCACGCAGCCCCGGACGCGCCGCCCGGCATGCCCGATGTGACGCGCCAGATGTCCTGGAACATCGAAACGGTCGAACCTGTCGGCGGCAAAGGGCGCATCGCCGCCTATTGGCACGACGATACCGGACAAAACACCGGCCATCCGGCTGTCGTCATCACGGACCGCGCCGCGCACATGACGCATATCCTCCTGCGCGATGACCCGGAGAATAAGCGCCTGCTCCTGCTGGCCATGATCGGACCCTTTGCCCCGGCGTGCTGGAAAGATGCGGCGCAGTTCCGCATCCGGCGCGCGGGCACGCTGGGACCCTATGCGGATTTCGCGGACGCCGTCGCCGCGCTGCGCGCGCAGGCGCGCGACGAAGCGACGCGCAACGCGATCACGGAAGCGGAAGCGCAGTATGCGCGCGCCCGGCAATTATTTCAGGATCGCGGCTATGCCTCAGCCATCGCCGCCGCCGAGGCGGCGCGTGACCGGCTCGTGGAAGTCTATTGCCGCGCGCAGACGCCCCAGCCCGGCGAGCAGCGCCTCTTCTGGTGCCACGACGCCTATGGCGTTCCGGGAAAAACCTGGGACGAAAGCGCGCGCATCCTCGCGGAAAACGGCTTCACCGCCGTGATTCCCAACATGATCTGGGGCGGCGTGGCCTATTATCCCAGCCGGGTTTTGCCCGTCGCGCCGCAGGTGGCGAAACAGGGCGACGCCATCGCGGCCTGCCTCGCGGCCAGCCGCAAATACGGCCTACAATGCCACATCTGGAAGGTCTGCTGGAACATGGGCGCACGGACGCCGCAATCCTTCCGGGACCGCATGAGGGCCGAAGGGCGCATCCAGAAGAATCTTGACGGCGCGCCGGTGGCGGAGTGGCTCTGCCCGTCGCATCCCGCAAACCAACGGCTCGAGGTGGACAGTCTGGTGGAAGTGGTCCGCAATTACGCCGTGGACGGCGTGCACTTGGACTACATCCGATACCCCGACCGGCGCACCTGCTTCTGCGAGGGATGCCGGGAACGCTTTGAAAAACGCATCGGCGCGCCGGTGCGCGGATGGCCGAAGGCCGTCACGGATGACCCCGCATTACAAAGCGACTGGCGGGAATTTCGCCGCGACCAGATCACCGCCGTGGTCGCGGCAGTGCACCGCGAAGTCCGCGCCGCTCGCCCAGGCGTCAAAATCTCCGCCGCCGTCTTTCCCAACTGGCCGCTGGACCGCGACAACATCGGGCAGGACTGGAAGACATGGTGCGAACGGGGCTATCTCGACTTCCTCTGCCCGATGAACTACACGCCAGGCATAGCGCAATTCGAGCATCTGGTGCGCCGCCAGCGGGAATGGGTCGGCGCGACGCCGCTGTATCCCGGCATCGGCCTGAGCGTCTGGCCTGCGCCCGACCGCATGGTCACCCTGATTGACCAAATCAACGCCACGCGCAAGCACAAAACCGGCGGATTCACTGTCTTCAACCTCGGCGCGGCGGAGGCGGAGGAAATTCTCCCGCGCTGCGGCATGGGCATCACCCGGCGTCCCTGACATCGTATGTTGTTCACGCTTTAGCGTGCTGGGGAAATCTACAAGCCCGAAAATTATCTGCCACCCCAGCACGCTAAAGCGTGAACAACATACTGCACGCTGAAGCGTGAACAACATGCGATGCTCGCGAATTTCAAACAAACTCTGCATAATAGGTGCATCAAGCAAGAGCGACGGAAAGGGTTTTGCCATGAATCGCAGAGACTTCTTCAAACACTCGGCGGCAGGCGCGGCGGGCGTCTGGGCGGCGTCAGCGCATCCCGCGACCGCGTCGCCAAAGGAATTGCCCAACATCCTCTGGATCACCTGTGAAGATATCGGCCCGCATCTTCGATGCTTTGGCGATTCGTTTGCGGTAACGCCCCATCTGGATCAACTGGCGGCGGAAGGCGTGCGCTATACACACGCATTCTCACACGCGCCGGTCTGCGCGCCGGCGCGGTCCGGTCTGATCACCGGCATCTATCCCACATCGCTCGGTTCGCACCACATGCGGTCCAAGGCGCCCTTGCCGTCCTTTGTGCGCTGTTTCACGCATTATCTCCGCGAACACGGCTATTACTGCAGCAACAACAGCAAGGAAGATTACAATTTCGACAAGCCCGAAGATTCCTGGGACGAATCCAGCCGAAAGGCACACTGGCGCAACCGCACGCCTGGCCAGCCATTCTTCAGCGTCTTCAATCTCACCACTACCCATGAAGGCCAGATCAGATTGTCCGACGACGAGTTCGCGGAGCGCACGCGCGACTTGCAGCCGCATGAACGCCACGCCCCGGAGCAAACGCCCATCCCGCCCTATCATCCCGACACGCCGGAATTCCAAAAAGATTGGGCGCAGTACCATGACCTGATCACCGTGATGGACAAAGAGGCCGGCGCCTTGCTGGACGCGCTGGCGCGGGACGGTCTTGCGGAAAACACGATTGTGTTCTTTTTCTCCGACCACGGCGCGGGCATGTCGCGCTGCAAGCGGTGGCTCTATGATTCCGGGCTGCATGTGCCGCTGATCATCCGTTTCCCGGAGAAATATCGGGCCATGGCGTCCGCCGCGCCCGGCGCGGCTCTGGACCGGCTGGTGGGTTTTGTGGACTTCGGGCCAACGGTGCTCAGTCTCGCGGGCGTCCCCATTCCGGAGGTCATGCAGGGGCGCGCGTTTCTTGGCCCGCAAGCCGCCGCGCCGCGCCAATACGCCTATGCCGGACGCGACCGCATGGACGAGCGCTACGACTGCGTGCGCGCGGTGCGCGACGCCCGCTACAAGTACATCCGCAACCTGATGCCGCACCTGTCACGCGGGCAATTCCAAGAGTACATGTATCACATGCCTTCGATGCAGGCGTGGGCGCGACTGGCCAAAGAGGGTCGCCTGGAAGGAGCGCCCGCGCTTTTCATGCAGGACACGAAGCCTGTCGAGGAACTCTATGATCCGGCAAAAGACCCCCACGAGGTCAATAACCTTGCGGCGGACCCGCGCCACGGCGAGACGCTCGCCCGCATGCGCGCGGCGCTGGCCGACTGGATGCGCGAGACGCACGACCTGGGTTTGCTGCCGGAATCGGAAATGCATATCCGGGCGCAATACAGTCCATACTACGCATTGGGGAAAGACCGGTCATTCTACGAATTGGCGCGTGACCCCAACGATTATCCGCTGGCATCGTTGTTGGCGATCACGGGCATTGCAGATGGCGCGTGGCCGGGAGAGGAATCCTTGCTTGCAGGACTGTCGCATCAGGATGCCGCAGTCCGCTATTGGGCAATCCTGGGGCTGACACAGCGGCCCGGCGAGAAACCCGCGTGGCTGGAGGCGGTGGAAACGCGCTTGGGCGACCCGTCGCCCGCGGTGCGTTACGCCGCAGCAGCCCTGTTGCATCAACACGGCCATGAGGGCGCGCTCAACGTGTTGATCCGCGAATTGAAAAACTCCGGCGAGTGGGTGAGGCTCCAGGCGGCAAATATCGTGGACCTGATGGGGCCTGCGGCCCGACCCGCGCTGGAAACCTTCCGCAGGCTCTTGGACGACGACAACCAGTACGTGGTGCGTGTCGCGCGGCACGCCGTCGAAATGCTGGAAAAAGCCGACGCACCGTAGTGACCGCGCTCTTCACCGCCCCAAAGGTCCCAATGTAGACGCGGCATCCTGCCGCGTCCGCTCTGTCCGGAACCGACGCGGCAAGATGACGCGTCTACTTTGGACTGCGGCGGCTTGCCGCCGCTTTCCTGCGGCCAGGCTTGCCTGGGCGCAATCGCTCCCCTCGTTACACCGCTCCTGCGGTGTAACGCAATGGAGCACATAACCCAAAACGCCCGGCGTCTTGCGCCGGGCGTTTGATGGGATTGCTTTGCGGGAATGGGCTTATTGGACAGGAGGGGTCTGTCTGCCCTGACGCGGCGGACGGTCCTCGCGTCCTTCGCGGGGTTCTCTGGGCGGACGGGGCGGCAGATTGTTCAGGTCAATGACGCCATCACCATCAGGGTCAAGTTCTTTGAAACGGGTTTCCGGCAAATTGGGGAATGCCGCGCGAAACTCCTCCAGCGTCACCTTGCCATCGCCGTCACCGTCGGCGGCGCGCAGGCGATCGCGCAAAGGCATGCGCGGTTGCCCCTCCGGGCGCGGTCCGACGCCGGGGCGCGGTCCTGCTTCAGGGCGCGGCCCCAAGGGGCCTTCTCCAATGAGGTCGTCCCGGCTGATGAAGCCGTCGGCGTTGCGGTCGAGTTCCCTGAAACGCGATTCCGGCGCGCCGGGGAATGCGGCGCGGAACTCTTCCAGGGACACCCGGCCATCGCCGTCCGTGTCCGCCCCGCGCAGGCGCTCCAGGAGTTGCATGCGGTCGGGCGCCGGACCCTGCGGACGGCGGTCCCGGAGGACTTCGCGGCCCGCCTCTAATGCGGCCTTGAATTCCTCAAAATCCAGTTTGCCGTCCTTGTCCTTGTCCGCATTGTCGAATATCTCGCGGACTTTCGGGTGGTCCAGGGGAAGCGGTCCCGGCGGCGGCGGGGGCTGTTGGGCGAAGACAGGCCATGCCAACACGATCATCGTGATGGCGGCGAGAATGCGGAAGTGTGTGCTGCTCATGATCAAGAACCTCCATGGTTGGGTTGACTTGCGCCGTGTTGCGTGCTGTTTCGCGATGTCGGCGCGTTCTGTGTGGTGAAACACCGGATGATGAAAAGAGTTCCCGGAATGCAGGGGATCGGTCGCAATATGCGTCGGACGGGTCGGACAGGTCGGACATGTCGGACGAGTCGGACAGGTTCGTTGTGGCCGGTCTCCTGACCGGCCACAACACAAAAGAGAGCGGCCACAACACAAAAGAGACCGGTCACAACACAAAAGAGAGCGGCCACAACACAAAAGAGACCGGCCACAACAATCTGCTTTGTGGCGAATCACGCGGCATGCACGACGGTGAGGGGTTTAATCATCACCTCTTCGGGCGGCATGTCGAGCATGAAACCGCGCTTGGGAATG
>CAZLII010000027.1:0-14699 GCA_964559065.1 uncultured Nitrospirales bacterium
GCCATTGTCGGTTATCATTGATTCCGTTGACATTGCGCGGCGCGAAAGCAATTCCCAACCAACAAGCCTCGTGGACAGTCCCCTTTGGGAGCGCCTGCTGAATGTGGAGCAGCAGAACATGCTGCGTTCAATGATGGACGGCGCGCCATTGACGGAAGCACAGGTAACGGAAATATTAGACCTGGTACCTGAGGAAATTCTTCCTGATGCGCGCCGGGAATCCTGCCGACGACTATTGCTGGGGCGTCCGCTCGATGATGACCGCCTGGGCGATGTCGTCGCGATTGTCTGGCGCACCATGTTCTCCAGGTGGCAAACGCAACGCGCTGAACGCAGCGAGACGGACTTGCATCAGCCGCCTTGGGTTAGCGATGAGCAATTCGGGCAATTAATGGATAAGCGCGGCGTGCACTGGTTTGTGATAACCATGCCTACTGACCCGGTGCAGGCCGCCATGAGGCAAGATTTCTGGCTGCGAACGCTGATGTCCGCTTTTACCCTGCTCGCGGGCATAGCGCTTGCTTGGGCATGGCGCGGCTTCGTGCTCGCTTCGGATTTGCAGTTGCGGCTGGCGCGGGCTGAGAGCCTCTCTTCGCACCTAAGGGAACTCAACATGAGCGCCGCGGGCCTGCTGCATGAAACGAAGAATCCGCTGAATCTTATTCGCGGGTTGGCGCAGGTTGTCTCGCGCAAAGAATCCGTGCCGGAATCGGTCCGTGACATCGCCCTGAAAATCACAGAAGAAGCGGACCGGGTGACGGCACGGTTGGGCAAGTTCATGGACTATTCGCGCCCGCTCATGCCGCGCCTGAAACCCACAGCGATCAACGGGTTGGTGGAAAAAATAGTTGATGTGCTTGACAGCGACAGGGACACCAAGCAGGCGCAATTCAGCATTCAGATCCCAGCGGTATATGTCGAGGCTGACGAAGACATGTTGCGCCAGGTGGTGTTCAACCTGCTGCTCAATGCATTGCAGGCAACGCCGCCTGGCGGCGTTGTCGAGGTGCGGGTTGCGACACCCAGAAACGGCATGACCACGCTGGAAGTCCAAGACAGTGGCCCCGGTGTTCCGCCGGAGCATTTCGAAGCCGTGTTTCGTCCCTATTTCGGCCATTCGAGCGACGGGGCGGGGCTGGGGCTGGCCGTGGTGCGGCAGATTGCGCTGGCGCATCACTGGGAGGCGCATTGCGTGCCCGTGAAAAAAGGCGCCTTGTTCCGTATCAGCAAGATACGCGTGGCGCAGGCAAAGGACAAGGAACATGAACAGAACGTATCCCACGCTGCTCATCGTTGATGACGATGCCGCACAGCGGAGCCTGCTCAGTTCATTTCTGCAGGGGCAGGGATTTAGTATTGCCTCGGCCTGTTCGGGCGAAGAAGCGCTTGCGATGGTGGAAAGCAAAGCGCCGGCAATGCTGATCTCCGATGTGCGTATGCCGGGCATCTCCGGGTTGGAACTGTTGGGCCGCATTCATGAGAAGGCGCAGGGTCTGCCCGTATTGCTTGTCACTGCCTATGCGGATGTCCGTGATGCCGTGGGTGCGATGCGCGACGGCGCAGTGGACTACTTGGAAAAACCAATTGACCTGGACGAATTACTGCATTGTGTATGCCGGACGCTCGGAATTCCCAACGGCAAATCCGCCGCGCCCAGCCGCCAATACACCCTGCCCGACGGCATCGTATCGCAAAGCGCCAACATGAACGAAGTAATCCGTGTCGTGGAACTCGTCGCCCCTTCGGAAACGCGCGTCTTGATCACGGGGGAGAGTGGGACAGGCAAGGAGGTGGTGGCTGATCTCATTCACCTGTGGAGTCCCCGGGCGAGCGGCCCATTTGTCAAGGTGAACTGTGCGGCAATCCCGGAAACCCTTCTTGAAAGTGAGTTGTTCGGTCATGAAAAAGGCGCATTCACCGGCGCGTCAAGGTCGCGAATGGGGCGCTTTGAGGAGGCAGACAATGGCGTTATTTTCCTGGATGAAATTTCGGAGATGTCGCCCGCATTGCAGGCGAAACTGCTGCGCGTGACGCAGGACGGCACTTTTCATCACGTCGGCTCCAACGTGGAAAGGCGGACCAATGCGCGCATTCTCGCCGCCACGAATAAGAACATGGAAGAGGAAGTAAAAAAAGGCGCATTCCGGGAAGATTTGTTTTACCGGCTGAATGTCATCGAGATCTATGTGCCGCCGCTGCGTCAACGGCATGCCGACATCCCCGCGCTCGCCCATCTCTTTGCTTCCCAATTTGCAGAAGGCAAGGTGCGTTTCTCACCCGTGGCCATGACGGCATTGGAACTATACGCATGGCCGGGAAACGTGCGCGAACTGCGTAACGCGATGGAGCGCGCTGTGCTGCTATCCGGAAGCGAGGTCATTTTGCCGGAGCACCTGCCAGACCGCATCCGACCGCCAACGAGCGATATCCGCAGTTTCGGAAACACCCATGACGACGATTCGCGCATGGAAAATTTCGAGCGCGCCATCATCCTGCATACCCTTCGCGAACATGACTACAATCGCGTAAAGACCGCCAAAGCGCTGGGCATTAGCCGGCGGGCGCTCACCTACAAACTGCGGGCGTACCGCGATCAGGGTTATGCCGTTGACCCGGAATGATTCAATACATTCCTGATCAGAGCAAAGGCTGCGCCGGGTACCCTTTTTTAGCGAAGACAGTTCGGTTACAAGTCGCAGCCCATATCATTCGGCCTCATAATGCCGTGGTCGCAGCGAATCCCTGACTATATTTAACCGACAATGCTGGCTCCCTTGCCTCTATCCAATGATCTTCACGGATACTGCAAAACCCTGGTGCCTCAGAAAAAAGTTCTTATGAGGCAATGAGGCCTTTCAGTCATGGCAACCATTAAGCAAATCTAACTATTGCTTGATGGAACCATATTGTGGTAACATTATCGCCGTGCTGAGGGACCGGCAGGAAAAGCGCCGCCTTCCCAACAAAGGACGGGGTCTGCGGAAACATCCTGTGGCTGCCAGCGAGACCTTTCAATAATGCGACTTTTTTTGGCCAATATCGGAACACGATCGCTTTTTTATCCATTGGCTACGCCACCTTTGGGTTTGCTGTATCTCGCCGCCTATCTGCGCTCGAAACATTCGCTTGACATACAAGTTGTGAATCAGCGCATCGAAGACTGTTCTTTTGAGGAGATTGCGAAAAAAACCATTGATTTCGAGGCTGATATTGTGGGTTTGGGCAGTATGACGCCTTCCGCCCCTGGGCTTTCCATTGTCGCCGGACTCATTCGGGAAGCGCGCCCGCAAAGTTTCATCGTGCTGGGCGGGCCTCATGTCTCCTCATTCGGTGTCAATGCCTTCGCACAGACCGACGCGGACGCCGCCATTGCCGGCGAGGGCGAATTGAGCATGGAGATGCTTGTTGACGCGCTGAGCAACGGCTCTAGTCCAGGCCATATCCCGGGCTTGATGTGGCGCGATAAAAACAGGGATATCATTGTAAACCCCGGCAGCGCGCCCCTGATCGAAAATCTGGATGACCTGCCGATGCCCGCGTATGACCTTATAGACTTGAAGCGTTATTGGACCGTCCAGTCCATGCCGCCCATTCCCCGGCGAAAATACATATCGTTAGTGAGCAGCCGGGGTTGTCCGTATGCCTGCATGTGGTGCCACAGAATTTTTGGGCGGCAGTATCGCACCCATTCTGCGGACCGTATCGTAAGTGAAATTCAATACTATGCAAGTATTTATGGCATTGATGATGTAGAGTTTCTTGACGACGCCTTCAATCTGGACCGTCGAAGGGTCTTCGATTATGCGCAGTTGCTATTGGAAAAGCGCGGTCCCATCAAGACAGCCTTTCCAAATGCGCTTCGGGGCGATCTGCTCGAAGAAGACATCGTCCATGCGCTGAAAGAATCCGGAACATATTTTTCCAGTTTCGCACTTGAATCAGGATCGCCGCGTATTCAGGAATTCACCGGCAAACGGTTGAATATCCCCCGTTTCCTGGAGGCCATTGCCTTGGCCGTGCGTAATGGCATTTTTACCAACGGATTCATGATGCTGGGGTTTCCGACAGAAACGGAAGCGGAGATGGAAGAGACCATCCGCGTCGCAACCAACTCCATGTTGCACACCGCCTCCTTCTTCACGGTCACGCCATTCCCCAACACGCCTCTCTATGACTACCTGATGCAACATAACCCGGAAAAAATTTCCGGGATTTCGTACTCGAATGTGGATTTTTGCACCGCGCGCATCAATCTATCCGCGGTGCCGGACGACGTGTTGTATGCTTATCAGCGCAAGGCGCAAAGGCGATTCTTCTTAAAACCGGACCGAATATACCGGCTCCTGCGTGACTTTCCCCAACGCCGACGGCTTCCCCAGTACCTGCCGATCTATCTGAACCGCGCCCTCAAAGGGCTTATCAGATGAAGGACTGCAACAAAACCGTTGTCTTAACTGTTTGCTAAAATGTGCAGGCAGACGTCGTGAGTGCATACACTGTGCGATGACTTTTTGCCTGATCAATGAATGCGTACGCGCAATACCCTGGCAAATCAACAATATGCATAGAAGAACACGCTTGTTTCTGGCCCTTGTTTCGCCGGCTAGCCAATACCGCCCCATCACTCCCCCGCTCGGATTGCTCTATATCGCCGCCTACCTGCGTGAACGATTTCCCTTGGATATCCAAGTGGTCCACCAGCGTGTCGCAAACTGGAGTTCCGAGGAACTGGCCCGCAGGGCCATTGACTTCAAGGCGGATATTGTGGGTCTGGGTTGTCTCACGCCAGGGGCATACGCCCTGCCGGAAATTACCGCCGCCATCCGCGCAGCCATGCCGGAAACCCTCATTGTACTCGGCGGGCCGCATGTGGCGGTATCTGGTGCGACCGCCCTCGCCAATACGTCTGCGGATGCCGCCGTGGCGGGCGAGGGAGAGATTGCCATGGAACAGATACTCAACGCCTATCTCAACGGGGAGGATATGCGTACCATCCCAGGGCTGATCTGGCGCGATCCCGCGGGGAGCATCGTCACAAATCCAGGCATGACGCCCGTGGTAAAGGATCTCGATTCTCTGCCCATACCCGCTTATGACCTCATTGACATATACGCGTACCATCGAATCAATTCCATGGTGCCGATTCCCCGGCGCCGATACATTGCCCTGTTCAGCAGCCGTGGATGCCCCTACTCATGCACGTACTGCCACAACATCTTCGGGCGCCGGTTCCGCATGCATTCCGCGGAACGGATAGTGGAAGAAATCAAGGTTTACAAAAGCCGCTATGATATTGACGAGATCGAGTTTGTGGATGACTGCTTCAATCTGGACCGGCGCCGGGTAGTTTCCTTTACCGAGGGGCTGCTTCGGGATATGGGACCGATCAAGATCGCCTTCCCAAACGCGATCCGGGCAGACTTACTGGACACGGAAAGTGTGGACACCCTCGTCGCTGCGGGCATGTATTTCACAGCGCTCGCTTTGGAATCCGCATCGCCGCGCATCCAAGAAATGATTGGCAAGCGGCTGAACATCCCAAAATACCTCGAAGCGGTCGCCCTGTGCGCGCAGCGTCGGGTCTTCACCTATGGGTTTGTCATGTTGGGATTTCCGACGGAAACAGCCGAAGAAATCGAGGAGACCATCCGCGTGGCCGCCGAATCTCAGTTGCATATTGCCTCCTTTTTTACCTTGACTCCGTTCCCCAATACCAGAATTCATGAAGAGGTAAAGGCAACATACCCGGAAAAGGTATCCTGCATTTCCTATTCAGATATGGAATATTGGAAAATCCCCATCAATTTTTCAGCACTGCCCGACGAAGCGTTCTTCGCCTGTCAGCGCAGGGCGTATCGGCGGTTCTATCTTGAACCTCAAAGACTGTATCGGATCATGCGTGATTATCCGAAGCCGCATTTGTTACCGACCTTCGGCGCGATGTTTCTCAAGCGCCTGATGAAAGGCATTTTCAACGGCAGAGTGGCCTGAAGATTTGTCTCCCTGACGAATATGCCTTGTTCGCCTGACAAGAGTTTGCGAACAATTAGAACTGGTCTTGGAATCTTCTGGAATGGACGAAGTAAAAAATCAGAAACCCGAAAGACGCGACGCTCTATTGTGGCGTATCCACGGCACGCATATTGTGGTCGGCATCATTCTATTGCTGGCGGTCGCGATCCGCATCGCTTTTCTCTTTGATCTCGCAAAACATCCATTCATGCTGGCGCCACACGGTTGGATGCCGGATAACAGCGCCTTCGACAATTCCGCCCTCGCGGTCGCCGAAAGAGGCCGCACAATACTGGGATTGCCCGCTATCGAAAGAAAGCATCCGCGCGCAATCTATATGGGCTTTCAATTCGACGCTCCGGAAATTGATGGAAGCATTCGCGGCAAAGAATACATCAATCATCCCGATGAGCCGCCAGCGCGTCCACTGCTCTATGTCTATTTTCTCGGCCTGCTGTATTTTGTCCTGGGGGACAACCAGATTGGAATACGATTGGCGCAAATGGCCTTGGGGTTATGCTGCGCCTTGCTGGTCTATTCCCTGGCGCGACGCATATGCGGTCGCGCCGCCGCCCTTTTCGCGCTCGCCATAGGCGCTCTGTATTGGCCTCTGATTGTGTATGAAAACATCCATCACGACAAAACGCTGGTCGCCTTCTGTCTGTTGCTGATGGGCCACGCCGCGCTGCGCTGGGCCGAAAGGCGGACATTACCCAATGCGGCGGTCCTGGGGGCGATGCTTGGCATGTCCCTCTACGGCGCGCCTGCGTTGATACTGTTTGTGCCTGTCATGCCGCTGTGGATGGCTTGGGTTGCATATCGCCGAGACCACGCCGGCCCAATTCCCACAGCCCGGATCTTGCGCCATATGGCAATCATGGGCTTGGCATTCTCTCTGGCATATGCACCGCTCGTCATGCGGAATTACAGGGCCTGCGGCAGAATTGCCCCCATCGCGGGAGCAGGCACGGTAGCATGGCACATCGTCTCTGCCATCGCCTCGGGCGAGGACATTAACGAACATCGCTTTGTGGAAGGGCCTTACTGGGATGACAACGCCGAGCAGATGGAAGCCATTGCGCGCTACGACACGAACTGGAGCGGCGTTGAGATGGACGCCGCACTCGGTTGGAAGACCTTGTCACATCTGTTGTCGAATCCAATAGTGGTGCTGCGGCATTGTATCACCAACGCCCTGAGATTCTGGGCGCCCAAGGAAAACCACGGGCTTACGACACATTATGTAATCGAATATGCGTTCCGACTGCTGTCTGCGCCGCTTTCCAAACTGCCCGGCAATTTCACTGTAGTATTTATTCCGTTTGTGCTGGGTTTCGGATTCTTAGTCTATCTGTACATGTTCGGGAGATCCCGCCCTTCCCAAGGTCCCGACGCACAGACTACCGCGCCGCATGCGATCATTGATCTGCTGGTCTTTCTTGTCCTGCTGATCGGGGTGTGGTTTGCGCCCTATGTAATGATCGGGACAAAGGCCATGTATCGCATCCCCATCATCCCACTTCTGTGTGTGATAGGCGCCTTCGGCATCGCCCAGACAATAACGTACATGCGGTTAAGAAAATGGCGGGTACTAGCGTGCAGCGCGGCGCCGGCCGCCATCCTGTTGCCTATTATGCTTATGATGCCAATATCCTACGAGGACGATGTCATGAGATGGCTCAGATTGAATGCTGAGCAATTGGAGGAGCGCGGCAATATTGAAGCGGCGATTGCCGTCACGAAACAATTGGCTGCGAGAAGGCCTGATTTTGCAGAGTTGCAGAACCAGGCGGCAATTCTTTGCCTGATTGAAGGCGACGATGTCGAAGCGTTGCTCTACTATCTTCGCACTTTGAATGCAATCCCGTCATGGGACACAGAGCGCATCGCCCATGCGGCAAATCAAATAAGCCGCATAATGCTTCGTATCGAGGAGCAAACAGGCGCGGCCCCCTTGTATCAATATGCCCTTGACCACCGCAATACTGAATACCATGCGCTCATCGCGCTGGCCCGATCATTTCTCTGGCGCGGCGCCGCCGACAAGGCGAGTGCTTTCCTCGACAGCGCCCGACAACTCGGCCCCAGAGATGCGGGTTTCTTCTATGTGCTGGGAACAGCCCTTGGCGCGCAGGGTCACATGGACCGCGCCATAACAGCGTTTATCGAAGGCATCCGGCGCTATCCGAAGGATCCGGAATTGCTCATCGGGCTTGCGGATATCCAACGGAACCAAGGCGACAACGAAGCCGCATGCCGCACGTATCGGCGCGTATTGGCGTTGGACCCCGATAACGAACACGCGCTAAGCGCCATCGCCGCCATCTGCGGCTCGTAGCCGGCCGGCTGAAGCAAAGCGTCCTTATCAGTGGGAACCAAATGGTGCAACCCTTCTTCCTACGCCCCGCACCAGACGCGTGACGAAATACTTTGAATAGATCGGCAATTTGGAGGGTCTTGGATAGTCACGCAGAATGCGATAGATGCGCCGGGGTTGCAGATAGAATCGCCTGTATGCCAAACCATTATAGTAGTACAACTCTTTATCTGATACGACGGATAAATTAATATGGGATCGCCAGAAATCAACGTTATCGTAGGAAACATTCTTCAGTTTCTCCGGCATATGCGCAGCCGCGTACTCATGAATGCGCGTCCCCGGAAAAGGTATCAGTATAAAGAAAAATGATGTATGCAATTGTGATTGCGTGGTCACTCGAATGGTTTCCAGCATTTCCTCCGCCGTCTCCGTTGGAAAACCAAAAATCGCATACCCCAGGGTAAACGCGCCATATCTCACGCAAAGTTCTATTGCTTCGACAAATTTGGAGATGTCGAGATTCTTGTCAATCAATTTCTGTATGCGCGGCGAACCGGATTCCAGCGCGCATCCTGCGATGTACATGCCCGCCTGTGCCATGGCCATCACAACGTCTTCATCAAGCAGGTCGGCCCGAAGTTGCGGGAGAGTCAGTTTGATGGGGCCGACTTCCTTCAGCAGAAGATCCGCAAAATCCATAACACGTTTTCTATTCAAGTTGAAGTTGTCATCAATAAGATCCACTTCTTCGACGCCGAAATTCCGGGTGAAGAACTTGATTTCCTCGACAATGCGTTCAGGAGAATGCATTCTGAATCTGCGTCCGAAGATATTATGACAATACTTGCACTTATAAGGACATCCGCGACTGCTGAAGAGCGGGATATAGTTGCGTCCAGGCACCGGCACGCCGGATTCGCGATGACGATACTTGTGAATATCAATCAGGTCATAGGCCGGAAAAGGCAGCGTATCCAAATCCTCGATAAGGGGCATTTCTCCAGGATTGGCAATAACCTCTCCGTCACCGGTGCGGCGAATAAGACCTGGAACGTGGGCCATGTCGCCATCATCCAGGTAAGCCTGCAGCACCTGGTCCATTGCCAATTCGCCCTCGCCCGCAACCGCAGCGTTGGCGCCGGGCGCCTGTGCAAGTGCTGTTTCCCTCACTGCTGACACATGCGGGCCGCCCAGAACGATGAAAGCGTCAGGTCTTTTCTCGCGTATGGCCCGTACAATGCCAGGGGTGATCGCGGCGAAAGGCGTCATGTATCCCAAGCCGACTATGTCCGGCTCAAATGAGACAATCTTGCGCACCAATTGTTCCTGAGAGAGGTATTCGAGACGCTGATCAATAATCTGTATTTCCACAGGGAAACGTTCTCGGAGATACGCCGCCAGGTAGAGCAATCCCAATGGAGGCATCACCAAGGTAAACGGACCAGTTAATCCTAACTGGGCCAAGGAAATGCGCAATCTTTTCTTCATTATATCCTTGCTTCAATGAATCGGTTACAGCACCTGACAAGAAAGCGATAAACGATCGCGATATCAACAATCAGACTATCGCACAAACAACCCGTGATACAACCTGAAGCGGCGCAGCCGCAACCATACCTGTTTAACAAGTCCTGAAAATCCCCACCATCGTCATACCCGCGCAAGCGGGAATCCAGCCATCATGCAGCAGAGACCTTCGATTTTTCTGGACCCCCGCTCCGCCGCCGGCGGATAAATTTCGCGGGGGTGACACAAATGGGGGCAAAGGAACGTCGCACAGCACACAATAGAGCGACAACCTTCACCAAACATTTACGCAAAACGCGCAGAAGTCACGATAAAATAGTCTAACAAGCAACAGCGCCGTGTTGGAAACAAACACGACGCTGCTGAAGCCGCGATACTGCGTGCTGTCTTTTCGCGCCACGCGCTGTGGCTATGCCGGAGGAGGCAAACCAACGCAGAACCCATCCTCCGTGGGGGGAATTGCATCCGGACACGCATAATAGCCACCGGCGTTGAAGAACTGGATCAGCCGCAAGAGTTCGGAAAGACTGATGAGCCAATTCTGGGGATTGTAGTCGGAAGCGTGCGGCGCGCAGGATTGTTGCGCCGGATTCGCACCGGGTACATAGCCGTCCTCACTGCTCTCCGGGGGAACGGCGCAATGGTAGCCGCCGGAATTAAAGAACTGAATCACCCGCAAGAGTTCGGACAGGTTGATGCGGTTGTCGCCATTCTGATCGGCGCTGTGATGCTCCCCTTCTCCCTCGCCTTCACCTTCACCTTCACCCTCGCCTTCGCCTTCACCCTCACCTTCGCCTTCGCCCTCGCCTTCGCCCTCGCCTTCTCCTTCGCCCTCTCCCTCGCCCTCGCCTTCGCCCTCACCCTCGCCTTCACCTTCGCCCTCACCCTCGCCTTCACCTTCGCCCTCACCCTCGCCTTCACCTTCACCGGGTATCAGCGAAAACTGGAGTATAGGATAGGTGAAATTTTCGACGATTGTCCATACCGTGTCGAAATTCCAACCGACGGCCGTGAAAGTAGCCGCTTGCATCATTTCCTCTGTGGGCAGGCCGATACCGCCGTCGGAATAACTTTGGCCCGTTGTATCCACGTCCCAAAAACTGGCCTGTACGCTGCCTTCGTTCATGCCCACCAATCCGCCAATGGGAGCCTCGCCCACTAACAAGCCTGTCGCGTAGCATTTCGCGATCATGTTGTTGTTCCAGCCCACCAGCCCTCCGATAGTCTCCCCGCCTGTCACCGCGCCCCAGGCAAAGCAATCGGATATGTCCGCCCAACTGTCCCCCACCAGGCCGCCGCCCTTTTCGAGTGTTGCGAACACATCCCCGTCCGCCCCACATTTCGTTATCTGGATATCAATGGCATAGCCCACCAGGCCGCCGACAAGGCCGCTGCCCGTGACGTCGCCAATCGCCAGACACCCCGTGATTGTTCCCGCTTCCGCCATCCCCACCAAACCACCGGCGATTTCCCCTGTTGCCATCACATTGCCGGTTGTGTAAGAGTCTATGATTGTTCCCCCTTCCTCGAGAACATAGCCTACCAGGCCGCCGACGATCGTATCACCCATAACCGCGCAGGCCGAGGAACAATTCGTGATGGGCGTCAAGTTGGACGCCCCAGCCAAGCCGCCGACAACCTCCGTTCCGATCACCGACCCTGAAACATGGCAATTCAACACTGAGCCATAAAGATTGACCGCCAACAAAGCGCCCACGCCCGCCGCCCCCGTCACCGACACATCTTCCAGTCCCAAGTTTCTCACTGTGCCGCCTTCAGTAACATAGCGCAACAGGCCAACCATATCCTCTTCCGGGCGGTTAATGGTCAGGCCGATGATGGCATGGTTCTGTCCGTTGAAATTTCCAGTGAAAGGCGTATCCTCCGATCCGATCGGCTCGAATCCTTCGCCGCCGTTCCAAGTCGCCGTTTGCGAGGCGTTAATATTTCCGGTAAGTTGATACTGTCCGTCGAGCGGATAACCCGGATTCGTACCGATGCCCTGCAATTCCTCGATGGTCGAGATGGAAATGACCGCTCCCCCTGCCAAAGGCGCGGCAAGAAGAATAAAGCATCCCAAGGCCATCGTCCACGACCCTGCCGACCCCATGCGGCGCGCCATATCAGTCCTTCTACTCATCTCAGGTTCCCTCCTTTTCCCTGGTTCGCGCGAAAGTGGACCCAAGCACACCTGCTGAGGCTCGCTTCCTTGCTCTTTGGACAACACCCGGCACTTCAGACATTATCGTGCGACTGCCGCGTGTCATTACCCAAAAGCGGGAGGAGGCTTACGCCTCCCCCCGCCTGATGACTGACTGTCGTCACGGGGATTTCCCGTATCTACTTCTGCTTGCGCCGGCGCAGCACCGTGGCCCCGCCTAGCGCGGTCGCCAAGGCAAGCGCCGCCAAGCCCAGGAGACCCGTCGCGGGTACGCCGGTGCCGACATGCAGTTCGGCAGGCCCGGCGATGACGGTGTCGAAGAAGTCGGAGACTTCGACCTGATACAGACCAGCCATGTCCATGACACAATCTTCGATGCGCAGTGTGTTGGTTTGCGCGCCGCTGAATGCAGCCTTGGTGAATGGCCCATCCGTGATGGGTTCGAATTGGCTCGTTTCCTCGATAAACCTGAACCACTGATACGAGTGCTCTCCGGCGCCGCCGATGACCTCGATGGACCAGTCGTCAGACTGACCAATGACCAGGTGCAGGTCCTCCAGGTCCTTGACAATGGTCAGCGGCACTTCGGGGCTGACTATTACCGTGCGGACCACGGGTTCGGCGTCGTTGCCCAAGGCATCGGTGACGTCATAGGTGATGTAATAGGCGCCCAGCGTGTACGTATCCACCGTATCGCCGCCGATGACGATCAGGTCGGTCAGGTCGTTGCCGCAGGCATCCTGAGCGGTGGCGCCCGGCTCATCGTAAGTCGAAGCGTAGGCGAGGACCATTTCAGCATCGCCATTCAGTGCGATGAAGGGTCCGTCCGCCATCGCGCCGCCGACATGGGTGCCGCTTGTAATCAGGTCAATCCGGACATCGCCGGCGCTCTCGACCTCCTCATCCACGTCAATGGTGATGTCACCGCCCCGAATCATGATCCACGGGCAGTTCCAGACCAGATCGAAGTTGCGTTCGTCCACCGGGAGCACCACGTCCGGCGTGTCAGGGAATGTGCCGCGTCCCGAACCTGACAACGTGTAGTTGAACGGGTTGAAGACGCCGCCGCCCATGGGCAGGCTGAAGGTCACCCGCACGGTCCAGGGATCAACCACGGTCACCGCCTCGACAAACGGTGACGTCGGTTCCAGATAGACCAAGCGTGTCACCTGATCGCCAACATTGTCCGTCTTGTCCGCGATGCCGTCGTAAGTGACGACCCAGAGCGTATAGTCAACCGTCGCCTCTTCGAGGTAGCCGCCGATGATCAGTTCGGGAATCGGTGTGGCGGCGCTGTAATTGGGCACCCAGTCCACCGCGCCGATGTTCACGTAACTGAAGGTTTCACTCGATGCGCCGTCACCGCGCCGGTTGGTGTTGATCCGGATTTCCACGTTGCGCGGATCGCTGACCTGCGCAATGTTCCAGTTGAAGGTGAATACGGACCCGGGATTCTGCGCGGTGACGTCCACCGTGCCAAGGTTGGCCACCTGTACGCCGTTCTCCATAAGCAGCACGGTGAAGTACGGATTGGCGGCGTTGTTATTCCTCCGCGCGCGGATGCGGAACTGCTGCGTTCCCTCGAAGGTCTTCCAAGCCTTCACCGCGTCGAAGGACAGATGCAGCCAGGCGCCGTCTGTGGTCGTGGTGATCCAGAGGTCGTCCGGATCGGTCGGCGGCTCCTGGATTCGGTCCACACCGCCTGTCATGGCCGATTGCGCCAGGATGGCATCCGGAATGAACCGCGCCCGCTGCTCCAGCACGGGACCGTCGCAGAGGTCATGCGCCTCGACGCCCTGTTCCACGTAAGGTTCATTGGGTTCGAGGTACATGGGATTGTCACCCAGCACCGTCACCGTCGGCCCAACGGCATCCAGGACAGTCACGGGCAGTTCGAACAGGGAGGAAATGCCGCCCACGTCGGTAATGCTGTAGGTTACCAGGTATTCGCCCGGTCTCGGCACATCCGGATTCAATCCGTTCAGGTTGACGACGATGTCATCGGTCAGGTCATTGCCGCAATCATCTTCCGCCGTAACCTCGGGCAAGGTTATGGGAAAGGTGCATTCGGCAACAATCTCGGTGGGAGCGACAATCACCAATTGCGGCGGCACGGTTTGCACCGTCAACGTGGCGGTTCCGTACTGGTCGCTGCTGTCCGGCTCGACCGTCGTATAGACGACCAGGTAGGTGCCCAGGGCCGGATTGTCGGGATCCAGGCCGCCGAGATCAGTGATCTCGACAGCCAGGGCGATGCCATCGCAATCGTCCCACACCGTCGCATCGGGCAGGATAACCTCGGTCGCGCAATTGACGATCAGCGGGTTCGGCCCGTCAATGGTCACGACCGGCGGCAGGTCCACTACATCCGCAGCAAACGGGGTCGTGGTGACATTGCCGGCGGCGTCCTCGGCGCTGTACACAAGCGTGTATGCGCCGGCGACGGGATTCTCCAGGTCTAACCCATCGTCATCAATGAGGCTCACCGCCAATGGGTTGTCGCAAGCGTCGGTGGCCTCAGGTTCCGCCGTGATGGGAACGCCGCATGGCAGGCTGGCAAAGGCGGCCGGCGGCGTGATGACCGGAGCGGTTGCCACGGCGGCGCCGATGTCCGTGCCGTCACGCGGCGAGGTCATCATATTGCCGCGCGCATCCTCAACGATTTCGGCTACGATAATG
>CAZLII010000028.1:0-14628 GCA_964559065.1 uncultured Nitrospirales bacterium
GCAAAGGCCAAGCGGCTGGCGCACCTTGATGTTCTGCGCGCGGCGCGCGCTCAGCCCCAGCGTGACCGCCTCGCGCGTGACCGCCATGCCGTCGAGCAGGTCGCGGTCAATGGCGGCGGGGTCCGCCGCCGGATAGGTCGCCAGATGCACACTTTCGGCGGCGCCGGGCAGCGGGGCGGCCAGCGCGCGCCAGGTGTATTCGCTGAAGAACGGCGTGAACGGCGCGGCGAGCCGCGCGAGTTTCAGCAGGCACTCGTAGAGCGTCCAGTAGGCGTCGGCCTTGTCCTGCGTCCAGTCGCTTGCCCAGAAGCGGGCGCGGCTGCGGCGCACGTACCAGTTGGAGAGGCCGTCCACAAAAGCGGAAATCGCGCGCGCGGCGGGGAAGGTTTCGTAATTGTCCAAAGATGCGCGGACCTCCAGCACGCACCGGTCGAGTTCGTGGAGAATCCATCGGTCCAGTTCGCAGCGGGCGTCGCGGGACGCATACGGGGACGCCGTGTCGCCTGCGGCGCGTTGGTCGGGGACCGTCGCCGGGGCCGCAGCCGCTTCGCGCAGGAATTCGGGCGGGGCCGATGCCGGCTGGAATCCGTCGAGGTTGGCGTAGATGGTGAAGAAACTGTACACATTGAACCATCTCATCAGGAGTTCGCCCTGCACTTCCTGCACGATGCGCTCCGATAGGCGGGTGCTTGTGGTGGGCGGGTTCTTCGCGATAAAACTCCAGCGCAGCGCGTCGGCGCTGTACTTCTCAAAGAGCACCGCCGGCTCGCTGTAATTTTTGAGGCGCTTGGAGAGTTTCATCCCGTCTTCGCCGAGGATGAGGCCGAGGCAGATGCAGTTGCGGAAGGGGTGCGGCCAGAGGGCTTTTTCCCTGCCGAAAACAAGGGTGCTGATGGCGAGCAGGGCGTAGAACCAGCCGCGCGTCTGGTCAATCGCCTCGCTGATGAAATCCGCCGGAAAGCGCTCCGCAAATTTCTCCGCCGATCCGGGAACATGGGGATAGCCCCACTGCGCGAAGGGCATGCAGCCCGCGTCGAACCAGCAGTCAATCACCTCCGTCACGCGGCGCATGCGCGCGGACGGGTCCTTGGGGCTTTGGTAGGTGATGGCGTCAATGAACGGCTTGTGGATGCGCAGATCGTCGCTGAGTTCTGGGTGTTCCACCTTCTCGCGTTCCCAGCATTCCATGCCCGCGACGCCCGGCTTCGCCATCAGTTCGGCGTAGGAGCCGATGCACTCCATGTAGCCGGTCTTTTCGCAGACCCACACCGGCAGCGGCGTGCCCCAATAGCGTTCACGCGAAAGCGCCCAGTCCACGTTCGTTTCCAGAAAATTGCCGAAGCGCCCGTCGCGGATGTGCTCCGGCTGCCAGCGGATTTCGCGGTTGTTCGCCAGAAAATCGGCGATGAAGTCCGAGGTGCGGATGAACCAACTCTCCCGCGCGTATTGAATCAGCGGGTCGTCCTCCGCGCGCGGGCAGAAGGGGTAGGCGTGGCGGTATTGCTCATGGCGGAGCACCAGCCCGCGTTCCTTGAGGATGCGGATGACGGCCTTGTCCGCCGCCTTGCAGAATTGCCCCGCAAGGGGCGTCTGGTCATAGGGGTCCACATCCGTCACCCGTTCGTCAAAGGCGCCGTCGGGCTTGATAAAGCACAGGAAGCCCACATTCTTTTTACGGCAGATGCGGTAATCGTCTTCGCCGAAAGCGGGGGCTAAGTGAACAATGCCCGTCCCAGTCTCTGTGTCTACGAAATTATCGCTAATTATTCTCCATTTATATTTCTCGCCCTTTTTGTCCCATGGTTCCCAAGTATGCATATCAAGCGGTTGCGTGTTCGTAACTCCAAAAAGATCTAAAGGAGATTTGTACCGGCAAATAAGAAGATCTTTGCCCTTGATCGGTTCAATAATTGTAACTTTGTTGCGATCAAAATACCTGTCAACTGTTGCGGAAGCGAGAATATAGTTTGCCGGTTTTTCCTTTGGCGAGATTCCAAGCACAACAGCATAGTCAATATCTTCTCTAATGGCTACTGCACAGTTGCTAACCAATGTCCATGGCGTTGTTGTCCAAATCAACAGATAACATGGCGCCTCGGTCATATAGCCTTGCATATTCCGGATTTTGTTTCTGATATTCTGTGAGCTGGCCTCTGTCAGTTCCAGCGCCACGGTGATGGCGGGGTCATCGGTGTCACGGTAGCCTTCGCCCACTTCGCCCGCCGACAGGGCGGTGCCGCCCTGCGCCCACCACCAGACCACCTTGTGGCCTTTGTAGAGCAGGCCGCGGTCGAAGAGTTGCTTCAGCGCCCACCAGACGCTTTCGACGTAACTCTGGTGGAAAGTGACGTAGGCTTCATCCAGGTCCACCCAGAAGCCAATGCGGTCGGTGAGGTCTTCCCATTCTTTCTTGTAGCGGAACACGGATTCGATACACGCGCGGTTGAACGCTTCGATGCCGTAATTCTCGATGGCCGCCTTGCCGCCGTCGAGGATGCCCAGCGCCTTGCAGACCTCCACCTCCACCGGCAGGCCGTGCGTGTCCCAGCCCGCCTTGCGCTCGCAATAGTACCCCGCCATGGTCTTGTAGCGCGGAAAAATGTCCTTGATCGTGCGGGTCAGGCAGTGGCCGGGGTGTGGCATGCCGTTGGCCGTGGGCGGCCCCTCATAAAACACGAAACGCGGCGCGCCCTCCCGCTGCTTCAGGCTGCGGTGATAAATATCCCGCTCCTTCCAGAAGCGGATGGTCTCCAGTTCCGTCTGCGAGAAACTGAACGGCGTTGGAACCGGCGCAAACACAGGGTCACTCATGAAAACGACTTCCCTTCAGCAGCAAAAAATGCTGATTCATACCACATTGCAGCGTTCTGCGGCGCCATGCGCCGCATCACCCGAATTGAACATCTTCACGGCCCTGGACACATCTTTCCTCCCTGAGCCGCCACCACGAACAACACGAACCATAAGGGCAATCATTGCGGTGGTTGTTGCTCCCAGTAGAGATGGTCGTCATGGGCCTTGAAATACTGGGAGAGGCGTATGATCGCGCTTTCGCCCCGGTTTTTTCAAATTTCGAAACACTTCAGCCGTCGGAAGTAGTTCCAGAGATGACGCATGCCTTTGGACTGCGGTGGCTCGCCACCGCTTTCGCTCTGGCGGCTTGCCGCCCGGAGGTCCAGGCAAGCCCGCCGACGGCGGACAGGCCTGAATGCATAAAAGCGGTGGCTTGCCACCGCACTCCAAAGAAAGGCGGAAAATCCTGATGAGGGGAACGATCGTTGGGTGCCTCCTTCATTCGGCCAATGTGTTGCCAAATTCCAAAAAATATGCGCATCCCAGGCGGGCATACCCGCATTGTTACCGGGGTGCGCACGAAAACCGCCCCCCGCTGGCGGCGGGGGGCGCCACGTATGCGAATGCGGCTGGATTCAGCGGACAGTCCGGCCGGGGCAGAATCCGTCTTCGCCTTCCGGACACGCATGGTAGCCGCCGGAATTGAAGAACTGAATCAAGCGCAGCAGTTCGGAGATGCTGATCTGCCAGTTCTGGGGATTGTAGTCGCTGGAATGCGGCGTGCAGTCCTGTTGCGCGGGATTGACGCCCGGCGCGTAGCCGTCCTCCGTGCCGTCCGGCGGCTCGGCGCAGTGGTAGCCGCCGGAATTGAAGAACTGGATGACGCGCAGCAATTCGGACAGCGAGATGACGCCGTCACCATTCAGGTCGGCGGCATGGATATCCCCTTCCGTCCCGCCTTCACCTTCGCCGCCGTCGGGCGTCAAGGCGGCCTGGACATAGGCCGCGCGGCCAAGCCCCGCGTCAACCACTCTGCCGAATTCCACGAGGTTAATCAGGCCGTCGCCGTCCGGGTCGCCCATTACCGAGAAAGGCTCCTCGGTATCTGTGGCGCCGGCCACAATGTAGTCGCCCAGAAGACCCAGGATGCTCATCGCGTCCTGCATCTGCGAACTGATGGACAACAGGGCGGCAAGCACGTTTTCAAACGGTCCCACAAGTTCGAGATCGGTCTCTCCGCGCAAAATGGCGCGGTTGTGCAGAAAGGCGCACAGGGGAGCATCGTCGAAATCGCCGCCGCCCCGGCAAATGACTTCCTCGAAGAGGGCGATTTCCCAACTGTCCGGGATGCCCGATGCGTCCAGGTCGCAATGATCCCATTCCGGCAGCACCATGTCGAGCAGTTCAGACAACAGGGCGATGAACGCTGCGCCTTCGCTGTCGAAGTTGGGGCATTCGTCAAGCACACATTCTTCTCCTTCTCCTTCTCCTTCACCCTCGCCTTCACCCTCGCCTTCACCTTCACCCTCGCCTTCACCTTCACCCTCGCCCTCACCTTCACCCTCGCCCTCGCCTTCGCCTTCACCCTCGCCTTCACCTTCACCCTCGCCTTCGCCTTCGCCCTCGCAGGGGTCACAGCCGCCGCCATCATCACGCAGCGCAGGGTTGAGCGCCGCGGCCACAAACGCGGCAAAATCCTCGGGACCTGTTACCACGGCGGTGTATTCGCCAAGGTTGCATACGCCGTCGCGGTCCGCATCGCCAAAGGACGACCCCAGATACTGGCCAGCGGACATGTCGAATACGCTGATGTCAATCACGGGGATACCCGGAATCTGCCGTAACAGGTCCACAATGGATTGCAGCGTGCTTTCTTCGCCCAGTGTTGCGATGCCGCGCAACAGCGCGATGAAGTTCGCTTTGGGCAACACAAGCCCAAGATATGGCGCGGCATCGTAGATTGCGTCCGCGATGGCTTGCGCGGGGGCCAGATTATTCTCGTATGCGGCGTCCACGCAGCAGAAGATAGGCAATGACGGCGTTGCGAGCACCGTATCCAGCAGTTTGGCATGCGCGACATCCACGATGCCGTTGCTGTCGTTGTCCAAGGTGTCGGGATTTTGACCGATAAGCGGATTGCCGTAGATGGTCCGCAGCAGGGTCTCCAAACCGACGCTCCGGGCCTGTCCGGAACAGATCAGGGTGCAAGGCTCCGCATAATGGCAGGGAATTTCCCCTTCCACCTCGCCTTCGCCCTCGCCCTCGCCTTCACCCTCGCCTTCCCCTTCGCATATGGGGCAACCGCCGCCGTCATCGGCCACGGCGGCATTCATGGCTGCCGCGACAAAGTCGGCCAACTCTTGCTCCGTGATGGGTTCCGACGTGCTGCTGGTGACCACGGCGTTGTATTCGCCCCGATTGCAGACGCCGTCGGCGTCGGCATGTCCTTCGGGCGCGAGATAAATCTGGGCGGAACCGTCGAAGACGGCGAGGTCAATGCTTGGCAGGTCGGGAATGAGAATCGTCAGGAATGACAACGTGGCATTGATGGTTTCCGCCTGGCCGCTGGTGGCCAGACCGGCCATCCAGGCCGCCAGTTGGCTGGAAGTGATATCCGGGCGCAGATATTCCGGAACCTGGTCCAAGGCGGTGATGATGGCCGGTGCGATCAAAGCCGCGGCAATCCGGTTCTGGATGTAGGGATTATAGACGCAGCAATGGTTGGGGGCCTGGCGGTTGGCCAGGATGGCATCGAGCAGGCGCGCCTCCGCGACATCCTTCATCCCATTGAAATTCAAATCCATCAAGGCGGGATTCCCGATGAGCGGAATGGCCGAATACATATCCCGCGTGGCCTGCTCGTATCCGGCATTGTAGCCCAGGCTCAGGCAGAAAGACAGCGAGCACTGCTGGATATTGCACCAGTCAATGTCGTCCTGGGCATAGGCCGCGGGGAGCGACAGCCCGACCGCGCCGGAAAACAGCATGGCGCTGATGACAGTGCATTGAAATGGGAAGGATACGTGTGTCCGCATGACGGGATTCCTCTCTGTGGGATGATCAACCGCAACTTTTTCTTCAGGTCACATTCCCGGAGAAAGACCGTCCGCTGCGACTGAAAATGCCCCTACAACTATATGGCAAAGGCGCGATACCACGCCAGAACCGTTCATCCCGCACCGAGATGCAGAGGGAAAAAGACCCTGTCTTTCGAGGTTCTTGCAAAACCTACCGCAGCATGGGCGTCCCACCCATGAAACACGGGCAGGATGCCCGTGCCACGTTGGATCATAGCAGGTCTTCCAAGAGTCTCTTTCAGGACTTGATTTGCCCCCTTCCGCGCATTACACGGCTACGTTGCATTCCGCCGCGACATGCGTCCGATACTTATCATTATCCTGAATGCCTGAGTAAGGACACGAAAATATGCGCCGTTTCAGCCCTTGATTTTTGTGCAGCCTGGACCGCAATTCGGCATTAATTTTCAATAGTATTTATACCAGAATACGGTATATTGTGTCAAGAAATATTCTACGTCTTGGAAATCCATGGGCACGCTCGACCCCGGGCAGGGCATATCAACCGACGGCCTCGTTCAGCGCCCTGGCGATACGGACCAGTTCGGCCTCGCTTAGCCCCTCGTACATGGGCAGGGCGATGGCATGGCGGAAGACATGGGCGGCGTTGGGGCAGTCTGCGGCCCCAAGCAGGGCGGCGCAATCGTCGGCGATTTCGTGGCCCACGGCGGCGTCAATGCCGCGCAGAAGCAACCGCCGCCGGACGGGGGACGCCGGACAGGGCAGGACGACGACGAAGAAGTAGTAGGTGGACACCGCCCCCTCAAGGATGCGCTGCGGCCTGATGTTTGGTTGCAGCAGGGTGCAGAGTCGCTCGGCATGGCGGTTCCGGGCCTGGAGGCGATCCTGAAGACTGACAATTTTGCGCAGGCCGATGGCGGCCTGCACGGGCAGAAAGCGGCCTGTGGCCTGGGGCGGGGGCTGCACCCGCCGGTAGGCGGCGGTCGCCGCTTCCTTGACGCCTGGAACCGTCAATGCCAGCAGGAACGGGAATATGAGCCGTGTCTTGAACATCCATTGTTCCATCCGCACGGCTTTTGTTTTCTTTCGTAATGCCTCCAAGGACTCGTCACCGGATGCCGTCTTCTCGCGCACCGCGGCGATCATGGTCTCGTCGCGTGAAGTGACCATGCCGCCGCCGAAGGTGTTGACAGGCTTGGTGGGTTCAAAACTGAAAAAGGCCGCATGCCCGAAAGAACCCACCGGCCGACCTCCCAGAGTCGCCCCGAGCGCATGCGCGCAGTCCTCAATCACGGGGATGCCCGCAGGCCGCGCAACCTCCAGAATGCGATCAACGGCGGACGGCGCGCCGAAGGCATGTAACGCCATGACAGCCTTGGTCTTAGGTGTGATGCGCTGCCCCACGGTCTCCGGCAGCAGGTTGAACGTCTCAAGATCAATATCCGCTGGAACCGCCCTCGCGCCCAGGGCTTCAATCAACGGGATCAGGTCGGCAAGGGTGTAGGCGGGCACAATCACCTCGTCGCCCGGACCGACGCCCAGATGCTGAAAAATCAGGGTCATGCCCCAGCGCCCGGAACTCACCGCCGCCGTGTGCGGCGTTCCCGCGACTTCGGCCACCGCAGCCTCCCACTGCGTAATAAAGGCAGGGTCGCCCGCGTCGCGCGTGCGAAACGCGCGATCGAGTTCGGCCCAGTCATCGGGAAGCGTATGCGCCCAGTGGCGTGGAATCATGGGATGCTCCTTGGACGCTTGCGCGCCCGTTCGCGCCGCCGAAACCGGCGTATTGTTGCATGGGGAAACGTCGGACGGCAAGCGGCCAATGCAGAGAAACGCCGAGAGACGTGGACGGACGGAGGGACACAGGCGCGCAAAGGAACTGTGTCTGAAACCAGGCCTGTGTCATGGAGTGAACGGGCGATTTGAGGGACGGCGCGGGCATTTGCTATGATATGCATTCCGTGCGCGCTCCGTTGGGGGGCGCGCCATGCTTCCCGAGGGCGGGAAAGCGAACGCCCACGCAAAGGAGGTGACTTCATTGAGGACTTACGAAGCGCTGTACATCGTGCGGCCGGACTTGGACGACGATGGCATCCAGACGATAGCGAAGGAAGTGGAATCGCTGGTGGAAAAAAACGGCGGAACTATCGTGCGCTCGGAGACTTGGGGAAGACGCAAACTGGCCTATCCGGTAAAAAAGCATTCGGACGGCTGCTATGTGCTGTTGCGTTTCCAGGCCATGCCGGAACTGTTGCCCCGACTGGAAAATTATTTCAAGTTGTCTGAGCAGGTGATTCGCAACATGGTGGTGTATTTTGACGAGCACACGCTGCGCCTGGAAGCCGAACAGCAGCGCCGGAAAGAGGAGGAAATCCGTTTCGGCGCCCCCAACCGCGGCCGGCGCGATGCTGATGACGACGAGGATGATGACGAGCCCATTCCCGTGGCGGCGGGCCGACGCGGTCGGCGGCGCGACGAGGATGAGGACGAAGACGAAGACGAAGAAACCGAGTGACAACGAAGGGGGGTAATCATGAGCGACCTCCGAGTGCCTGATCTGAATCGTGTGTTCATCGCGGGACGTTTGACGCGGGACCCGGAACTGAAGTACACCGCGAGCAATCGCGCCTACTGCCGTTTCGGTATCGCCAACACGCGCTATTACCGCACCAAAGAAGGCGAGCGGCGCGACGAGACCACGTTCTTGACCATCTCGACGTGGGACCGGCAGGCGGAATGGATCGGCG
The DNA here is from genome assembly GCA_964559065.1 of uncultured Nitrospirales bacterium. Taxonomy (GTDB): domain Bacteria; phylum Hydrogenedentota; class Hydrogenedentia; order Hydrogenedentales; family CAILVY01; genus CALEDJ01. The sequence continues at coordinate 8,579 of CAZLII010000028.1, forward strand.
AGCGCCTGCGCAAGGGCCGTCCCGTTTTGGTGGAAGGCTCATTACGCAGTTACGAGTTCGACGACAAGAACACCGGGCAAAAGGTGGCGCGGCTTGAAGTCCAGGCCCAGCGGGTGACCCCGCTGGATTGGGATGATGAAGGTCGCGGCGCATCGCGTCCGCCACAGGAGCCTGCCGCCGAAGCGCAGCCGCCGGAACCGCGCCTGATTGATGAACCCGAACCGGAGGACGACATCCCCTTCTAGTCCGGAATAGACCAGAGGAATACCGGAATATGGCGAAAATATCCGCGAAAGCAAAAGCCAAGGTCCGCATGAAGCGGGCCAAAAGGAAGAAGAAAAAGAAGGCAACCCGCGCAAAGGTTTGCCGGCTGACCATCGATCGCGTCGTCTATATTGACTACAAGGACGTGACGATGCTCAAGCATTACGTCACTGAGCGCGGCAAGATCATCCCCCGACGCATCACGGGCGCAAACGCGAAGCACCAGCGCATGCTGACGCGGGCCATCAAATTGGCCCGGCAGATCGCATTGCTGCCATACGCGGCGGATTAGCCGCGGCCTCCGCGCGGGCGCAGAGCCATGCTGGCATATTTCCTGACATTTGCCGGGCTTTTTGCCTTGGCGGGCGTATGCGCCCTCGCAGGGCTGCACCCGCTGGCCATGGCGATTTTCCCCGCGCCCGTGGCGCTGTGTTGGGTGTCGCGCGCCTATGGCCGCGCGCTGGGGCTGGTGATTTGCGCCGCCTTGGCCGGGTTCTGGGGCGGCGGCACTGTCGCGATGGGGATTTTCTACATCGTGGCGGCGATGATCGGCGTGCTGATGGGTGTGGTGATGGCGTGGCGGTGGCCTTTCGGATGGTGCGTGGCGGCGGTGACGGCGGCGGCCTATCTGTTGGTGGCGGGAAATGTGCTGGCATATTGGGAGGAGTCACGGCGCGAGGCGTCCATTTTCATCAATGCGCGCATCGCAGAGTTGGAGCAGGCCGACGGCGAGACGGAATCCGTGATGGCGTCGGCGCTGGCGGAGTCCTTCCGGTGGTTTGATGCGAACTGGAGCAACCTGAGCCTGGGAATGCTGTTCGGGATGGTGCTCCTGGCGTCCACGGCGCTTGTAGCCTACGTGGCGCGGCGCTTGCGCGGCGGCGACACAGGCCCGACCGGGAGTTTCAGCGCCATGCGCCTGCCGGAGTGGGTGGTATGGATCGCGATCGCGCTGGCATTGTTGTGGTTTGTGGACCGGCGCTGGCCCAACGACATGTTGCGCCTGTTGGCATGGAACAGCGCGGTGGGCGTTGCGTTTGTGTATTGGTTGAACGGGTTTTCGATTCTGCTGCATACAATGAGCGCGTTCAGCCTGAATCCGTTTCTGTGTATTGCGATAATCTTCGGCATGTTTTATCTAAACGCCCATCCGGCGCTGTGCGCCGTGGGCCTCTTCGACACATGGTGGGATTTTCGCCTCCGCGTGGCGCGGGCGGCAGAATCGCGCCGAAAAAGCCGAAGACCGGATGATGAAGCATAGCCCCTTGGGAGGCTACGCGAGCGGGTGGTATGCCTGCGCCATACAAGGCGGCCGCGCGCGGGCGTGGCGCTAAAGTTCAGGGAGAACGAAAGTCATGAAGGTGATCCTGTGTGAAGATGTTGAAAACTTGGGCGCGATGGGCAGCACTGTGAAGGTGGCCGACGGATACGCCCGAAACTATCTTATTCCGCGGAAACTGGCGGTGAGCGCGGATTCGGCGAGCGCGAAACAGATCGAGCATGAACTGGCGATCATCCGGCGGCGCGAAGAGCAGCGCCGCGAGGAACTGCGCCAGGCCGCCGCGAAAATCGAAGGCATTACGGTGGACATCAAGATGCGCGCGGGCGAAGAAGACAAACTCTTCGGCTCGGTCACCAACGCCATGATCGCCGAAAAACTCGCGGAGATGGGCCACCAGATCGAACGCAAGATGATTCATCTGGAAGAACCGATCAAGACCCTGGGAATTTTCACCGTGCCGGTGCGGTTCATGGGCGGCATCGAGGCGCAGGTGAAGGTCTGGGTGTCCAATATCGTGGAAGAGGCGGCCCCCGAAGGAACCGAATAACGTGGCCAAAGGCAAGCAGTCCCGTGCTGCATCAGGCGGGGGGGCGCAGGTTTTTGACCGCACCCCGCCGCAGAGCACGGAAGCGGAACGCTCCGTGCTGGGGGCCATGCTGCTGAATCCCGACGCCGTCGCGGCGGCCGTGGAAATCCTCGGAGAAGACCTCGACACGTTCTATGTCGAAGCGCATCGCCACGTCTATGAGGCGGTGCTCGAGTTGTTCCGGCGCAACACCCCCGTAGACCCCACCACCCTCGTCGAGCAACTCAACCGCTTGGAGGCGCTCGATGCGGCGGGCGGCCCGGCGTACATCGCCGATCTGGCCGGCGCGGTGCCCACCTCCGCCAATGTCGAATACTATGCGCGCATCGTGCTCGACGCCGCCCTGCTGCGCAGGCTCATTGCCGCCTGCACCCAGGTGGTGGGTGAGGCGTATCACGCGGAAGGCGATGTGGATACGCTGCTCGATAACGCCGAAGCGCAGATTTTCGCCATCGCCGAACGCAAACAGTTCAACCCCATTTATAAGGTTTCTACGCTGCTTGAAGCGGGCATCCATCGCATCGAAGCGCAGATCAGGTCTTCCACAGGGATCACTGGCGTGGCCTCCGGCATTCCGGAACTGGACAATCTGCTCTCCGGGTTTCAGCCTTCCGACATGGTCGTGCTGGCGGCCCGCCCCTCAGTGGGAAAAACCGCTCTTGCGCTCAATATCGCCGCGCACGTCGCCAACCATCTCAACAGGGGCGTGCTCATGTTCACGATCGAAATGTCCAAGGAACAACTGGTGCAGCGACTCCTCTGCATGGACGGCCAAGTGGACTCCCAGCGGCTGCGCACCGGCTATCTGGCGGGTAAGGAATTCACCAAAATTCAGAAGGCCGCCGACATCCTCAGCCGCGCCCTTATCTACATTGACGAAAGCCCCAGCCTGACTGCGCTGGAATTGCGGTCCAAAGCCCGCCGCCATGTCGCACGGCATCCCGTGGACCTTATCATCATTGATTACTTGCAGTTGATGACGACGGGACGGCGCGCTGAAAACCGCCAGGTGGAAATCGCCGAGATTTCCCGCTCCATCAAAGGGCTTGCCCGAGAACTGCGCGTACCCGTGCTCGCCCTTTCGCAACTCAGTCGCGAAGCGGAAAAAGACGACACCGGCATGCCGAAACTCTCCCATCTGCGCGAGTCCGGCGCCATCGAACAGGATGCGGATGTCGTGCTGATGCTGTCCAAACTGAAGGAAAAAGGAGAAGAAGACTTCGGCAACCGTATTCGGCTCGCTGTGGAAAAGCAGCGCAACGGTCCCACCGGCCGCTTTGACATGATCTTCGACAAGAACTACCAGCGATTCGGAAGCCTGGCCAAAGGCGCTGCCGCCGCCGCCGCGCCCCCGCCCGAAGCGGTTTATGAACCGCTGGGCGAGGATTATTTCGAGGAAGATAGCGCGCAATTCTAATCATGCCCGCGAATCTGCTATGCTGTTTCGGGCGCTTTAAGCGCAACGTTCAACGATTAAATAATCATCTCAACGCGCCACACAGCAAACCGCAACTGCAATCACCGGGAGTCTCGAAATGTATCAGGGTTCCTTCGTCGCACTGGTGACGCCTTTCAAAGAGAATTTCGAAATTGATTTCGACGCCTACGGGCGCCTGGTGGATTCCCATCTCGAAAAGGGAACCAACGGCATCGTGCCCTGCGGATGCACCGGCGAAGCCGCCACCCTCTCGCACGACGAACAGAAAGCCTGCATCCGTTTTATCGTTGAACGGGTCGCCGGTCGCGCGCCGATTGTCGCAGGAACCGGGTCCAACAACACCAAGGAAGCGATCGGCCTCACCCGATACGCCAAAGAGGTCGGGGCCGACGGCGCCCTGCTCATCACCCCGTATTACAACAAGCCCACGGCGGCAGGGCAGATCGCTCATTACACCGAGATCGCCAATGCGGTAGACATCCCGATCATGCTCTATAATGTCCCCAGCCGCACCAGCATCAAGATGGAACCGCAGACCATCGCCGAACTCTACAAGATTCCAAACATCGTCGCCATCAAGGAAGCCTGCGGCAGCGTGGACCAAGTCTCCCAGATTCTCAGCCTTTGCGATATCAACGTCGTCTCCGGCGACGACAGTCTCACCCTTCCCATGATCGCCGTCGGCGCGACCGGCGTCGTGTCCGTCGCGGCCAATGTCGCCCCTGCCGAAGTCGCCGCGCTCTGCGACGCGGCCAACAAGGGCGATTTTGCCGCCGCGCGCATCATCCATTATGCCCTTATGCCCCTGTTCAAGGCGCTGTTCCTCGAAACCAACCCGATGCCCGTCAAGGCCGCCCTCGCCAAGATGGGCCTTATCAAGAACGTGCTGCGTCTCCCCCTTACCCCTGTCCTCGACGCCACCAGCACAAGGTTGAACCCCATACTCAGGGATTTGCATCTCATCAAGTAGCGTGGGCGTCTTGGGCGCATTCCCAACAGGCGCAAACCTGTTACTCTGGAACAATGGCGGAAGATTATCCGGCGGCGCGGGTCGCGCGTTCGAGGCGTTCGCGCGCGCCGGGGAAATTCGGATCGGCCTCCAGCGCCTTGCGAAAATGCTCCGCGGCCCCGGCATGATCGCCTGCGGATTCGAGCAGCGTTGCCAGGTTGAAGTGCGCATTGGCGAGACGCGGGTTGAGCGTCACCGCTTTGCGGAAGGCTTCAACGGCCTCGTCGGCGCGGTCGGTTTTGACCAGCGCGATGCCAAGGTTGTTGGCCGCGTCGGCATTGTGGGGATTGGCTTCCAGCGCGGTTTGCAGGTGGGGCGTCGCGCCCGCGAAATCGCCCCGGTCCATCAGCAGGCGCGCGATGTTGAAGTGGGCAAATTCGTCGGCGGGGTGGATTTCGACGGCCTTCCGGTAGCACGCCATCGCCTGATCCGGGTCGCCTTCGGCGAGGGCCAGATTGCCGAGATTGTTGTAGGCGAGCGGGAAACGCGGCACTTTCTCAATCGCAAGCAGATAGTGGCGGCGCGCGTTCTCGAAGTCGCCTTGGGCGGTGTATTGATATCCGATGCTGTTGAGGAGGTTGGCGTCATCCGGCCGAATTTCGAGGGCGCGCCGCAGCGCGGCGATGGCCTCGTCGTGGCGGCCAAGCGCGCCGAGCGCCATGCCGAGATTGTTCAGGGCCAAGGTGAAGTCCGGCATGATTTCCAGCGCTTTCTGGTATTGCGCGATGGCTTCCTCCACGTTTTCCTGCTTGTACGCCTCGTACCCGATGTTGTTGTACACGAGCGGGTTTTGGGGGTCTATTTCCAGCGCCCGCCGATACCATTGCATTGCCCCGTCGCTTCGCCCCAACCGCGACAGCATCCAGCCGAGATCATTCGGGATATTGGAATTCTTCGGGCTGTTCTCCAGCGCCTTTTTGTAGAGTTCCTCCGCTTCGTCCCAACGTTCCCGACGTTCCGCGACGCGGGCGAGGTTGAAATAGGCGTATTCATCGGAGGGTCGGATGGCAAGCGCCTCGCGGAAGCGCGCGACGGCCTCCTCTTCTTCGTCCATGTCCAGCAGAAGATTGCCCCAGTTGTTCAACACAAGCGTGAAATCCGGCGCGGCCTTCAGCGCTTCCTGATAGTGGGCAATCGCTTCGTCGGGGCGGCCCATTTCCGCGAGGATGAGAGCGAGGTCATTGTGGGCGCGGGCGTCGCCCGGATTCAGGCGGATCGCCTTTTCAAAATACGCGATCGCCTCCTCTTTCTTGCCCTGTCCCGCGAGTTCGCGCCCCATGAGATAAAGCACGTCCTGGTTTTCGGGATTGATGTTCAACACCTGCCGATAGCGGGCGATGGCCTCATCGTAGCGGCCCTGCGCCGAGTAGATGCGGCCCATCTGGTTGAGCACGTAGCCGAAATGGGGCGCGACGCGCAGCGCCTCCTCGTAATGTCGCATCGCCGCGTCCGTGTCGCCGCGTTCCGATAG
>CAZLII010000029.1:0-14546 GCA_964559065.1 uncultured Nitrospirales bacterium
TCGTTTCATGCGATTCACCGGGAAGAATGTTGAAAAGGAATCCCGATATCAGGATAAACGGCGGATCAACCGTGGCGACGCCGATGATTGGTTCCTCGGTGTTGTTGATCAGTGAAAAAACACCAGTGACGCACTGGCCAACGGGCACTTCACCGAGGTCTATCATCTCGGGCAGGATGAGCAAATCGGGTTCTTCGCCTTCACCTTCGCCTTCACCCTCGCCTTCGCCTTCACCTTCGCCCTCGCCCTCGCCCTCGCCCTCGCCTGCCTCGTAACAGGGCGGATAGCAACCGCCGCCGTTTACGGCAAGGGTGGGATCAAGTGCGGCAAAGACAAATGCCGCGAAGTCATCTGAACCGAATACAATGGCGTTATATTCCGCCAAGTTGCAGACGCCGTCCATGTCTGCGTCGCCATCAGAAGCGAGGTACTGGCCTGCGCTCAAATCGAAGTCATCAAGGTCAATCTCAACACCAACGAGGTCTTGCATTCCATCCTCGAAAGCGGCAAGGACAGACGGCTCGGCAATGGTAACAAGCCCGGTGAATAGGTCCAGCAACGTTGAGCGGCCGCCGGGAACAAAACTATAAATAACATGGGAAGACGGCAAGAGCGCATTCACCATACTTCGATTGAAATCCCATGCGGCCAGGACACAGCAATGGGTGGACACGTTCGGATTCGCAAGCAGGCCATCCAGTAGTTGCATCTGCGCCAGGTCAATGATGTCGTTGCCATCCGAATCCGTGGTCAACGGATCAAGACCTAACACGGCATAAACATTGCTCAGTGCGGTGGCAGTCCCTGCGGTAATGCCTTCGCTGACGCATTCCAGTTCACATGGCACAGGACATTCCGGTTCACCCTCGCCTTCACCTTCGCCCTCGCCTTCACCTTCGCCCTCACCTTCGCCCTCGCCTTCACCTTCGCCTTCGCCTTCGCCTTCGCCTTCACCTTCGCCCTCGCCCTCGGCACCTTCGACAACGACGATGACCTTCACCATTTTGACGCCGCCGTAAGGGTCCTCGTTGCCGGCGGCGACATAGCCTTCATGAAGACCGGGTGCCAGTTGTGACCGATCAACAGTTACAGTGACAGTCCGGTACCTCAAGAAGAATGTCCCGCTAAGTCCTTTCTTGGGACACGCGGTGATCCATGATTCCTGAGGAACCGCATGCCAAATCAGCAATGTGGGCGGCCAAATCGGCCCGCAATTCCATATCTTGAAACTCATCTGCGTGGCATCACTGCCGAAATCCAGTACATCGGGATTAACACAAGTGCTTTCCCCCGACCCAGGCGGCAACGGACAACCGCTAAGCGTAACGGCTGCAACCGCCATCAACAAAACAGAAACACCAAAACGATCTCGCACTAACATGGGAATTGCCCTCCTAAAACGATTGATTCTCCGGGTTAATACCCTTCACGCAGCCCTCGACCCTCTCTTTTCGCATTACCATAATACGAAAAGTAAGACTAAACGTCCCTGACACGGTCTCTATGTCAAGTGCGCCTCATACCAAAAAGGGAGTGGGGAAAACTTCAGGCGTTCTCACATGCATTATTAGGTGTTTCAGATACGCACGCCCCTCTTCACACATCCAACAAGCCTTGTGAGGAAAACGGCTTTTCGGCTATTTTCTTCGCCTTCCGCTGAATTCTTATTTAACCCCGCCTCTCTCTACAATATCTACCCTCTGCAGGTCTTCTTGCCTTCGGGGCAGTTCATAAACTTCTACCCCTTGTGACTGAAGTAAACTGCTTCATTAGCCCTTTATTTAATTATACCTATTTATTCGCCGCTGTGTCAAGTAAAATGGCAAGCGAGCGTCAAAAACATTTGTGGCGGGGAATCGGCCAGAAGCACCATATTTCGCCACATATCATCAAAAACCACCGAACACGGATTCTTGTTCCGAGTGTAACAACCAAGTATTGATTGCGATGAATATCCGTACGCCCCCTTGGGCCGTACTGGACCGCCGAAAATGAGTCGGCTCGGTGCCGTCATGCCATGGGCAAAGATTGTGCGCTATAATGGAACAGGTGTCAGAAAGCGCCCAAAAGGATTGAAATGTCGCCGGTAAAACGGTTGCAGAGGATGGCGTCGGGGCGTCCGTCGCCGTTGACATCGGCGAGTATGCCGCCGATGGGCTGCGAACCCGCTGGAAAGTTCATGAACGAGGAAAACATGAGATTTCCCCGATTAAGCCGCACAGAAACCACATTGATGTCGTTGGTTGTGATGATGTCCAGAAGACCATTTCGGTTCAGGTCGGCCAAAGCAACGGTATTGGGGGCGTCGCCCATGCGACGGCGCTCTCCCCGGGTGAATTTGCCGCCGGCACGGCCTGTAAGCACATAGACGCTGTTGTCGCCGGTATGGACGGTGACGGCGTCGAAGGAGCCGCTGCGGTTCAGGTCGCCCACGGCCAGCCCACGCGGGCCGCCGCCGGTTTCGTAGCGTTGGTTGGTGCTCTCATCAAAGGCGCCATCGCCCACGCCGAAGCGCCGCACGACACGCGGCAGGGCGCGATCGGCGGGGTTGTCGGGGTCATTGGTGCTGACAAAGACCACATCAAGGATACCGTCGCGGTTCAAATCCACCAATTGCACATCGAGGGGGAAATTTCCGGAGAGGAACTCTTCCGCGGCTTCAAATGTTCCGTCGCCTTTGCCGCGCAACACCGCGATGGTGTCGCTGTTGGCGTTTCCGGTAACGATGTCCGGATGGCCGTCGCCATCCAAATCTGCAATAGCGACGGAACGCGGGTGGGCCATGCCGCCGACGCCTGGCGGCCGCACGGAATAGCGTTGTTCCGGCTGGAAGGCGCCGTCGCCCCGTCCCAGAAACACCGATACGCGATTCAGGAAAAGATTGGTGATTACGACATCCAGGTTGCCGTCGCCGTTCAAGTCCGCAATCGCCAATGCGCGCGGGGTGTCCAGGAGCGTTGTGCGGCGTTCCGGCTGGAACGTGCCGTCGCCATTTCCCATCAGGACGGAAAAGTCCCGCGAACCCTGGTTGACGACCACGAGGTCCAGACGACCATCGTTGTTGAGGTCTGCCGCCGCCGCCACACGCGGGGTATCGCCCACAAAAAAGCGCTCATCCGTCTCGAAGCCGCCGCCGGTTTTTCCATAGATCAAGGAGATTTGGTCCGCGCCGGCGTCGGCGGTAACCAAGTCCGGGCGGGCGTCGGCGTCAATCCGGGCGGCGATGATGTCCAGGGGTTGTGTACCGGCGCCGAAGATACGCGGGCCGTTGAATCCCGCTACGCGGTTCCCATAGAACACGCCGACCAAACCCGGAGAGAATGCATCCGCGCCGCCCGTGAAAAGCAGCACGGCGAGGTCGGGCACGCCGTCGCCGTTGAAATCGGCCATCGCAAAGCGGGTGGGCAGATAGTGCGGCACGGGAAATCGCGTCGCTACGCCGAAGCGGCCTTCGCCCAGTCCGCGCAGCAACGCGATGTCACCGGAGCCGGGGTTGCTGGTGACGAGGTCCAGGATGCCATCCCCGTTGATGTCAGCGGCGGCCACCATGCGCGGCGTGTCACCCGTGGGCCAATGCACCACATCCAGGAATCCGCCATCCCCCACGCCCGCGAGTACAGACACGTCGTTGCTGTCGCGGTTCGCCGTCGCCAGGTCCAGGATGCCGTCGCCGTCAAGGTCTTCCGCTATTACCCAGCGCGGCGCCACGCCGACTGGGTGGCTTTCGGGTTCCCCGAAGGCGCCGTCCCCCACGCCCAACATTACCGACACCGCGCCCAGTCCGAAATCCGCCGTCGCCAAGTCCAACATGCCATCCCCATTGAAATCCGCCGCGACCAGCGCGAGCGGCTGCGCGCCTCCGGCTAGCGCGAAGCGCGCCTCCGCGCCGAATTTCCCCTCACCCTCCCCGATCAGGATAGACACGTCATGCGAGGCCTGGTTCACCACGGCGATATCCGGGATGCCGTCGCCGTTGAAGTCGCCGACCGCGATGGCCGCCGGGCTTTCGCCCACCGGATATTCCACATGGCTGGAGAATCCGCCCTGGGACCTGGCCAGCAACACGGAAACCGTGTTGGCCGCCTGATTCGCGGTGATGATATCCACGCGCCCATCGCCGTCGAGGTCCGCCGCCGCCAGCGCGAACGGCTCCATCCCCGTCGGATACTTGAACATCGCCTGAAACAGCCGGACCGACGGATTTGGGTCCGGCACCGGCGCCGGGTCCACCGGCACGCAGCGCAACAGTCCCGCCGCACACAACACAAATGTCAGCCGCGCCGCGAGCACGAATGCCCGGTTCCGTCTGAAAACCTGCTTTCCTTCTTTATGCGTCATGGTGTGTCATCCGATTCGCCTCAATGATTGACTGCTTGGGCCAATGCAACGATCTCCAATAATGCCTTGATATCAAGTATATCAAGAAACGGGATATTACTGCTCCCAGCGTTTTCGAGAAGTGGAAGAATCATACCATTCCCTTGTCGGCACAGATGGATTTCCTGCATGGCCGGGTGCTAGGGTGGCAACGGTCTCTTGTAGGAAAAGATGGAGAGACACGCAGTTGTCCGGAAAGCGATGAAAGGGGTCAGCAATGTCATTCCTGAAACGTCTTTTTGGGGGTAAAGAGGCTCTGTCGCCGGAACAGGTTAGGGAGCGGGCGGAATCTTTTTTCAACGAAGCGGAAAACATGCCTTCCTCGAATCTATTGAAGTTTTTGAAGCACAAGATGCCCGCAGAGATTCTGAATGCGATGGATTTTGGCGCACCATGCCATGACCGTTTTGCCGAATTCGTGCTGAGGGCCATTCGGGAAGCCGCGCGTCAAGCAGGCCGGGATGCCGGGGACATCCCCAGTGATGCGCTGCCATCTATGGCAATCATGCGCTATGGCAGGAATGATCCCCTCATGCCACTGGCCACTGACGCGCTTGCCAGTGGGGCGGCGGTCGTAGCGTTGCGGGACATGGAGGAATGGGATGCCTACGGCGGGTTGGAGCCGATTGTGGATATTGAAGTGCTGCATCTCTTCGCGGCGCGTCCCAAGACGCTCCTGGTTTTTCACCTGCCCACCCGTTGCTATGTGCGGCGCGATTACTTACAATCCATAATTGACACCCAAAGTCAGGACCTGAAAGCGCGCGTCTTTGTGGAAAATCTTTTTGAAGATGCCGAGAACGAAAAAGGTCTGGTCTATCAAGATGAGGTTCCGACGTATTCAGGCTGCGCCTTGAACACGCTTTCCGAACCGTAGCCCCGCCGCGCGCGACATGGTCTCTCGTAAGAGACAATCCGTGATAAGTGCAGGCGGAACACGCGTCTTTTCGCGCCCAATAGGTCGATCTTTGCAAGACCTATTCCTTTGTCCCGGAAACTCGATCCGTTATGGCACAACGTGGTAATTTCTGAAGCGCCTGTTATTCTCAACCGGAAAGCCCGACAGACCATGGACATTGCAGCGAAAAACACATTGGGGGACGGCGTTCACGGAATGGTGGCGCGGGAGCGGATGTGTCCGGCGGCGCGCAGGCTCCGCGATGCCTATGCGATCACGCCGGGCGCGCCGTTGGTGCGGCGCGAGTTCGGCTACTTCTGTCTTGAGCGTTGGCTGGAGGAAGGGCTGCCGCCGAATGCCGATTTCAACGAGTTCTTTGATTATGATTCCCCAGGCAACCACATGCTGGGACAACTGGGCTGGTGCGAAGCGGCCTTTGTGCCGCCGTTCGAGGTGAAAATCCTGGAGGAACGCGGCGACCATGAGATCGAACAGGACCATGCCGGGCGGCATGTGCTTTATTTCAAGGGCCGCCGCCACGGGTTCATGCCCGAATATGTTGACCATCCGGTAAAGGATTGGCGGACGTGGGAGGAAAACGTTCGCTGGCGGCTGGACCCCGCCGCGCCGCAGCGTTATGCCAGCATCGAATGCCTGATGACAGATGCCCGGGCCGCCGCCGCTGAAGGCAGGATGATTGTACAGAACCTGATCGGCGGCTACATGTATCTGCGCAGCCTGATCGGGCCGGCGGAATTGCTGTATATGTTCTGCGAAGCGCCGGATCTGATTCATGCCTGCATGCAGGCCTGGTTCGAACTCGCGGACGCGGTCATTGCGCGCCACCAACAATATGTGACTCTGGACGAGGTGTTTCTGGCGGAGGACATCTGCTACCGGCATGGCGCGCTCATATCCCCGGACATGATGCGGGAGTTCCTTCTGCCGTATTACGCGCAACTCATCCGGAACATCCGCGCGCGGCAGATTGACCCGGCGCGCCATCTCTACATCCAGATTGACACCGACGGGTTCGCGGACCCCGTCATTCCCCTCTACCGCGAGATTGGCATGGACATGATGTCGCCCTTTGAGGTCGCCGCAGGCTGTGATGTGTTGCGCATCGCCCGGAAATACCCCGACCTGGTGATTGCCGGGGGTATGGACAAGCGGGTGCTGGCCGAAGGAAAAGGGGCCATTGACCGGATGGTGGAACGGATTATCACGCCGATGCGCGCCCGCGGCGGCTATATCCCCACCTGCGACCACGGGGTCCCGGAAGAGGTCAGCCTCGAAAACTATATGCACTACCGGCGTCGTTGCGTCGAACTTGGCGGCTGAGAGGCATTTGCGAAACGTGATGCTTATGTTTTTCTGACACGACCCTAACGCAGCCGTTGTAAAATAGCAATATCGGCTCACAGTATCTCCCGCGCGCGTCAGCGACATGCGTACTGTTGCATGCACGTGGGGGCGCGACGATTGGCGGAACCCGCATCATGTCGAAGAAGAACAGCATACTGGTGGTGGAAGACGAAGAAGATATCCTGGAACTTGTGGCCTACAACCTGCGGAAAGAGGGATATCAAGTGACATGCGCGGCGACGGGCGAAGAGGCGTTGCGCATCACACGCGCGGAAATGCCGAACCTCATCGTGCTGGACCTGATGCTCCCGGAATTGGACGGACTGGAGGTGTGCCGTTATTTGAAACGCGACACCCAGACCCAGCACATTCCGATTGTCATGTTGACGGCGAAGGGCGAGGAGTCGGATATCGTGGCGGGGCTGGAATTGGGCGCGGACGATTATGTGACGAAGCCTTTCAGCCCGAAGGTGCTGATGGCGCGCATCCGCGCGGTGCTGCGCCGCCGCCAGCACGGGGAAGTCGGCCCGGAGCAGATCATCGCCGTCCACGAACTGGTGATTCATCCCGGACGCCGCGAGGTGCTGCTGGACGGGAAACCGCTGGACCTGACCTACACCGAGTTCGGCGTACTGCATCTGCTGGCGCGGCGGCCGGGCTGGGTCTTCACCCGTTACCAGATTGTTGACGCGATCCGCGGCGAGCACCATGCCGTGACGGAGCGCGCCGTGGATGTGCAGATCGTGGGCCTGCGCAAGAAACTGGGCGCAGCCGGCGCATATATCAAGACTGTTCGCGGCGTGGGTTACAAGTTTCAGGAGTAAGCGCACCGTGCGGCAAAAACCGCTTGTCTGGCAGATTTTTCCCTCGTACCTGATTGTTCTCGGTGCGGCCCTGCTCGCGGCCACAGGATACACGACGCGGTCCATCCAGCAGTTCTACCAGGCCCAGATGATTTCGGACCTTGAGGTGCGGGCCAGGGTGCTGAGCGACCGCATCCGCGAACAACTGCGGCAGGAAGGACCGGCGGCGGTCCATGCGCTCTGCCGCGAGGTGGGACTGACCATCGCCACGCGCATCACCGTGATCCAGCCCGATGGTATCGTTATCGGCGATTCCGAAGAATATCCCGCAGACATGGACAACCACGCCGCACGCCCGGAGGTGGCGGCGGCGATGAAGGATGGGCTGGGCGCCTCGGTGCGTTTCAGCCAAACCCTGGGACGCGACATGATTTACGTTGCAGTGCCGCTGCGCGATAATGGCAGGACAATAAGTGTGGTGCGGGTATCGCTGCCGGTCACGCGCATCCGCGACGCGCTCTGGGTCCTCTATGCCCGCATTGCGGCGGGCGGCCTGCTGGTGGTCCTGCTGGCGGCGGTGGTCAGTTGGCATGTGTCGCGGCGGATCAGCCGCTCCCTCGAGGAGATGAAACGTGGCGTGGACCGCTTCGCCCAGGGCGATTTCAGCCGCCAATTGCCTCTGCCGAAATCCCAGGAAATGGCCAGCCTCGCCGAGGCGATGAACCAGATGGCGCAGCACCTCGATGATCGTATCCGCGCTGTGATGAACCAGCGCAACCAGCAGGAGGCCGTACTGTCCAGCATGGTCGAGGGCGTGCTCGCCGTGGACAATGCGAACCGGATCATCAGCCTGAACGGCGCATGCGCGCGGCTCATGGGCGTACGCGCGGAGGAAGCGCAGGGCCGCCTCCTTCACGAAGTGGTGCGCAATGCGGCCTTGAAGGATTTTATCGCGCAGGCGCTGGACAGTCCCGAACCCATCGAAAACGAATTTGTGCTGCATGAACAGGATCAGCAGATGCTCCAGGCCCACGGCACCGTGCTGCGCGATGCGCAGGGGCGGGGCATCGGCGCGGTCGTCGTGCTCAACGACGTGACGCGGCTGCGCAGACTGGAACAGGTGCGCCGGGACTTTGTGGCGAATGTCTCGCACGAATTGCGCACGCCGATCACCTCCATCAAGGGCTTCGTGGAAACACTGCTGGACGGCGCGCTGGAGAATCCCGATGATGCGCGGCGCTTCCTCGAAATCGTAGCAAAGCAATCCGACCGGCTCAATGCCATTCTGGGCGACCTGCTCACGCTGTCGCGCATTGAGGAAGGTGAGCGCAAGACCGGCATCCCGCTGGAAGTGCGCGCCGTGCGCGAATCACTCGCGGCCGCCGTGCAGTTATGCGCCTCGAAGGCGGCGACGAAGCGCATTGCCATCGAACTCGACTGCGGCGAATCGCTCATGGCCTCCATCAACGCTTCGATGCTGGAACAGGCCGTGGCCAACCTGGTGGACAACGCCATCAAATACAGCGATCCGGGCGGCGCCGTCCGTGTGTATGCCACAATGGAAAACGGTGAAGTCGTCATCCGTGTGCAGGACCACGGCTGCGGCATTCCTTCCGAACATCTCCCCCGCCTCTTCGAGCGCTTCTATCGCGTGGACAAGGCCCGCAGCCGCAGCCTGGGCGGCACCGGCCTGGGCCTGTCCATCGTCAAGCACATCGCCAAGGTCCACCGGGGCCGCGTCTGGGTGGAAAGTGCGCCCGGAAAAGGAAGCACGTTTTTCATGTCCGTGCCATCGGCCTGAGAGCGAGAAACGTCAGAGGCGGGACAGTGCATCCTGTGTGTGCGCCGTGCGCTGGTATTCACTAGACACGAATGGAGTGTTGTCTTTATTGTTGCCGGATGTGTTCCTGGGTGGTAGAATTGAGGTGCAGTTAAGGAGAGCGTGCAATGGCGTATGAAGGGCATGTCCGAAACGGGATGATTGTATTAAACGAGCACGTGAACCTGGCGGAAGGTGTTCGCGTCAGGGTTGAAGTGCTGCATTCCCCAGAAGCAGAATCTTTACATCCGGATATTCTTCGCATTACGGGCCTTATTCCTTCGCACATTGATGTGCGCGAGGAACATGCGCAAGACATGGCGAAGCGCCGCGCATGAGAATCATGTTCGACGCCAACATCCTTTTGGATGTATTTCAGAACCGCCAACCGCACTATGCGGCTTCGGCGGCATGTGTCAATCAAGTGTTGCAGGGACGGATGGAAGGTTTCATTCCTGCACATGTATTGACGACCTTTTATTATGTTCGAGATTGCTCGAACAGATTAAGAGCCTCTAACAAAACCCGCTGTGTTCCATCGTGGCACGGGCATCCTGCCCGTGTTTCATGGGCGGGAGGCCCATGCTACGAGAGGTTTTGTTAGAGGCTCTAAGTATGCTTGACATCTTGCTCAGGGGAACGCAAAAGCAGCGCGCTTTGCTGTGTTATGCCGGATGTTTTTTCTTCTCGATTCCGCCACTCGTATTGGGGTACTCTTAATCTTGCGCGTCACGGCGACGCGCTGTGGAACCGGATGTTGCGCAATGAGAGGGAAAGGGAAGATGAAGAAGCATCGTAAAGGAAGACCCATCACAACGCCGATCAGCCGACGCGCGTTTCTAAAGCGTGCCGGACTGGTATCATGCGCGGCGACAGGCTTTCCGTACATCGTGCCGGCATCGGCGTTGGGCGCAAACGGAACGGTCGCCCCCAGCAACCGCATTGTGATGGGATGCATCGGCACGGGCAGCCAGGGCGCCGGCAACATGGAGGGATTCCTGGGGTTCAGGGAGGTTCAGGTGGTGGCGGTGTGCGATGTGGACCGTGCGCACCGCGACAGGGCCAAAGACATCGTGAACACCCGCTACGGCAATCAGGATTGCACGCCCTACAAGGATTTTCGCGATCTGCTGGCGCGGGACGACCTGGACGCCGTGTCCATCGCGCTGCCGGACCACTGGCACGCGATTCCCGCCATTGCAGCGGCAAAACGAGGGCTGGACATCTATGCCGAGAAACCGCTGGCGCTCACCATCCATGAGGGCCGGGTGATGTCGGACATGGTGCGGCGCTGCGGCGTGGTCTGGCAAACCGGCAGTTGGCAGCGGTCGCAAGACCATTTCCGCCACGCCTGCGAACTGGTGCGCAACGGGCGCATCGGCGCGGTGCACACCGTCGAGGTGGGCCTGCCGACCGGGCCGACCTGCGACCCGCAACCGGAGATGCCGGTGCCGGACGGGTTCGATTATGACTTCTGGCTGGGGCCGGCCCCCTGGGCGCCGTACACCAAAGAACGATGCCACTGGAACTTCCGGTGGATTCTGGATTACTCCGGCGGACAATTGACGGACTGGGCGGCGCATCATTGCGACATCGCGAACTGGGGCATGGGCACGGAATATACCGGACCGATTTCCATAGAGGGGCGCGGCGAATATCCGCGCGACGGACTCTGGAACGCCGCCACAAATTACCGCTTTGAGTGCGTCTATCCCAAGGGGGCCAGCCCCGTCGCGCCGGATGGCTTCACGATGATTGTCTCTAACGGACTGCGCGGCGGCGCAAAGTTCATCGGCACGGATGGCTGGGTCAGCGTGGACCGGGGACACCTGGAAACTGATCCCCCGTCGCTCAAGGACTCCGTGATCGGGCCGCATGAAACGCGCCTCTATGTAAGCAAGAACCACGCGCGGAATTTCCTGGACTGCGTCCGGACCCGCGCAACGACCATCACGCCCATCGAGGCGGCGCACCGCGCCATCAGCATTGCGCATCTCGGCAACATCGCCATGCAACTGGAACGCAAGGTGCGTTGGAATCCCGACACGGAACAGTTTGGGGATGACCCCGAAGCGGATCGGATGCGGTCGCGCGCGAAGCGCGCCCCATGGCGCCTGGAGGCATGAGGATAAGAAAATGAAACAGAGATTCGCGTTGACAATGATGGTGCTGGCGCTGACCGCGCAGGCGGCGATTGCGGCAATGGAACCCGTGCATGACGCCGTGGCCCGGATTGCCGGGTACCGTTTCGGCGACAGCCGGGAAACCCTGACCGTTGTGGAAGATATGACCCGCGAGGCGCTGTCAGACGATGCGTTGCGCGAAGCGCTGGAAGCGGCGCTGGTGGATTTGCTGGGGGGCGAAGCAACGTATGAAAGCAAGGATTTCGCGTGCCGGCAACTGGCAATCCTCGGCGGTCCGGCGGCGGTCCCCGCGCTGGTGGCGCTGCTGCGCACGCCAGACACCGCCGACATGGCGCGTTACGCGCTGCAGGTGATGCCGTGCGTTGAGGCGAACCAGGCATTGTTGGACGCGCTGGGAAGCGTCGCCGAACCGGTCCAGATTGGAATCATCAACTCCCTGGGCGAACGCCGCGACGCGGCATCGGTCGAGACGCTGGCATCTTATGCGATGGCGTCGGACCCGGCGCTCGCGGAAGGGGCGATCTATGCGCTGGGGAAAATCGGAAACGCCGCCGCGCTCGACGCCCTTCTGTCGGTGCAACCCCATGTTGCGTCGGCATTGCAGCGCGCCGTGGCGGACGCCCTGATCCTCTGCGCCGAAGAATTGGCTATGGACGGTGAGGCACAGCGCGCGGCGGCGGTGTTTGAATCGCTCTTCGACCCGGCGCAGCCGGCAACGGTGCGGATAGCGGCATTTCAGGGGTTGATCGTCTCAAGACCGGATACAGGACTGGCACTGCTGATTGACGTGTTGACCGGCGCGGATGCCGCGTTGTACGGCCCCGCCGTGGCGACGTTGCCCTATTTCCCCGAAACGGATGTAACCAAAGCCGTCGCGGACTGTCTCGGCAGGATGGCGCCCAATGCCCAGGAAATGTTGGTCTCTGCGTTGGGTGAACGCGGCGACGCGGCGGCTTTGGAACCTGTGGCGGCAATGGTTCAGAGCGACAGCCAGGAAGTGCGTATTGCGGCGCTTACGGCGCTCGGCGCTTTGGGGGATGCACAGACCGTGCGGCCGCTGGCCAAGGCCGCCGCAAAGAGCGAAGGACGCGAACGACAATCTGCGCGGAACAGCCTGTATGTTTTGCAGGCGTCGGGCGTGGATGATGCCATCATCCACGGCATCCGGCGGGGAAATGCGGCGCTGCGGATCGAGTATATCCGCGCGGCTTCCGAGCGCGGCATTGACGATGCCAAACCCGCATTGTTCCGCGCCGCGAAGGCCCGGCGTGTTGAGGTGAGAAACGCCGCTTGCCGTGCTTTGACCAACATGGCCGGCGACGGCGATCTGAATGCCGCGCTGGACCTGTTGCGTTCAGCCAAGAGTGACGCCAGCCTCGCCGAAGCGGAAAAGGTCGCGGCGGCCGCCGCTGCACGCACCCGCAGCGCCGAGGCGCGCGACGCCGCGCTGGATGCGGCACTGGAGAGTGCGAAAAAGGAGAACCTGAAAGCGGCCATTCAGCGGATTAAAGATGCGGTAGCAACTGACAAGAAGTAGCGGAAGATTCGGAGGGAGTTATTGCCATGAGCGCCATTTTATCAACCGGATTGCTGTGCCTGAGTCTTCATATGTCCGCCGTGCCCGTGATTCTGGATACGGATATCGGTGATGATATTGACGACACCTGGGCGCTTTGCATGCTGATTGGGTCGCCGCACGCGGACCTGAAACTGGTGGTCACCGCATCGGATGACACGCCCACCAAAACGCGGCTCGTCGCCAAGATGCTCGAACGCATGGGCCGCACCGACATTCCCATCGGCACCGGCAAGAAGAACAGCGACCGCGCCATCCACCAGGCCGGGTGGCTTGGCGACTACACGCTGGACAACTACCCCGGCGTGGTGCACGAGGATGGCGTGCAGGCGCTGATTGACGCAATCCACGCTGGCGACGGGAAGGTGGTGTTGTGCGTCATCGGGCCGCAGACGAATCTCGCCGAGGCGCTCAAGCGCGATCCGTCTATTGCTGGAAAAACGCGCGTGGTGGCGATGGCGGGCAGTGTGCACATCGGCTATGGGGGCAAGGAAACCCCGGAACCCGAATGGAACGTTCGCCGCGACGTGGAAGCGGCCCAAGCCGTCTTCGCCGCGCCGTGGGAAATCAGCATGGCGCCGCTCGACACCTGCGGCACGCTGATCCTCAAGGGCGAACATTACCAACAGGTGGCCGAATCACAGGCGGCGCGGGCGCGGGTTGTCATGGAAAACTACGCCGCTTGGAGCAATCGCCGCCACTATCCGCAAGACGAGAGCAGCGTGCTTTTTGATACGCTGGCGATCGGCACGATCTACGATGAGTCGCATGTGGCGATGGATACCGTCAAACTGCGCATTGACGAGAAGGGCATGACGGCTCCGGATGAAGAAAACGGGCGCCCCGTGCGGTGCGCATTGCGCTGGAAAGATCGTGAAGGCTTCGAAAAGCACCTTGCGGAGTGTCTTGTCACGCCCTGATCCGGCCCATCTGCAACATGCGCGAAAACGCTGCGTGATAACGGTTTTGTTGTTATATTCTTGTGTCTTTTGGGAATTCTTGACCGCATTTTCGCCGTTGGGTATGATAGGTTTCGCATGTACTGTGAGACGGGGCGCATGGGATCCCCGCCATGCGACGGGCGGGTGCGCCATGACGTGAGTGGCGCTGTTTGGTCCGGGCGCGAAGATTGGCAGCGTGACGGGCAATGGAGTTCCCGACAGGGCAAATTCCCCAAAGGGCCGATGCGGCGACGATGAGCGAATCGAGGAATACAATGGTGGACGCGAGAGAAAATGGACTGAGCACGTATCTCGCGGAAATTTCCAGGGTTCCGCTGCTGTCGCCGAGCCAGGAAGTCCAACTGGCGCGCCGCGCCAAGAAAGGGGATGCCTCCGCCCGGCGCAAACTCATCGTGTCCAACCTGCGCCTTGTTGTGAGCATCGCCAAGAAATACCTCTACTATGGCCTGCCGCTCCAGGACCTGATCGAGGAGGGCAACCTGGGGCTGATGAAAGCGGTGGATCGCTTCGATCCGGCGCGCGGCGTACGCCTGAGCACCTACGCCACCTGGTGGATTCGCCAGGCGATTACCCGGGCTGCCGGCGACCGGGGCCGCACTATC
>CAZLII010000030.1:0-14440 GCA_964559065.1 uncultured Nitrospirales bacterium
CCAGGCGGCGCAACACCGCAAACGCGCCCCGGTGCGGGCACGCCGCGCACAATTGCGGCGGCTTGCCGGGCGGCGGCGGCGTTTCGGGCGAAGTGTCTCCCGCCAGGATGCGGCGTACGCGCCCCACGTTCAACTCGCCGAAACGGTACATGTCCGGCTTGTCTTCCACGGCAATCCCCGCCGTCCGCAACGCCTCCACCAAGTACGGGTCGCCCTCCTCGATCACCACGCAGCGTGTCACCGACCCCGCAAAGCGCCGGACTGTTTCCAGCGGCAGCGGATAGGTCATGCCCAGTTTCAGGAAGGAAGCGTCGGGGGCCGCTTCCCGCGCGTGGGCATAGGCCACGCCCGACGTGATGATACCCAAAGACGGGCTGCCCGGGATTACCCGGTTCGGCCCCTCGGCATCGTTCCATGCCTGCGCCGCGGCCAGCCGTTCGCGCATGCGCCGGTGCGTCGGGCGCGCATGCGCCGGGATCATCACCCGGCCCGCTATGTCGCGCTCATAATGCGCCACGGGCGGGGGCGGCGCAGGCGCCTGTGGCGACACAATGCTCTTGGAATGACAGACGCGCGTCGTGGTCCGAAGCATTACCGGCGCGCGCCACCGCGCCGACAATTCCAGCCCCAGCCGCGTCATCTCATAGGATTCCTGCGCGTCCGACGGCTCCAGCATCACCATGCCCGCCATGACCGCGTAGCGGCGGTTGTCCTGTTCGTTCTGGCTGGAGTGCATCCCCGGGTCATCCGCCGACACAATCAGCAGCGCGCCCGGCGTCCCCGTATAGGCCGCCGAAAAGAACGGGTCCGCCGCCACGTTCACCCCCACATGCTTCATCGCCGCCAGCGCCGGCGCGCCGCAGAATGCCACGCCAATCGCCACCTCCAGCGCCACCTTCTCGTTCGGCGCCCACTGCGCGCGCCCCCCCAACGCGGAAAACTCTTCCAGAATCTCCGTCGAAGGCGTGCCCGGATAGCCCGTGCCCAGAACCACCCCGGCATCATGCGCGGCCCGCGCAATGGCCTCATTCCCGCTCAGTAATGCTCGTTCCATGACGTATCCTGCAGTAAGAAATCAATAAAAACAATATCAGATTTTCGCACAGGGGGTCAATCTTCTCGATATTACCGAAGAAAATTCAAGAAAAACAAAAAAACATCCTGTACGCAATATGGCGATTATACGCCCAAAACGCTACGACTGCGGTGATGCCGGGTCTTGGGGCGGGGGTGATGTTGGTGGCGCGACTGAATTCGGCGGCAGGGCGGCCATGCGGCCATAGCGCCAGCGCTGGATGCAATACGGCGCGGCCATGGCGGCGATGAAAAGCGCGATGAGTCCGATCAGGGCAAGGGTTTTGTTGTATCCCTGGATTTTGTCGTAGGCCCAAATCCAGGTGGCCACCGCGCCCAGGTCGCCGACCAGCACCGCCGCAAACGCCACGCGCATGCGCAGCCCCAGCACATACGCGGCCATCATGCCCACGAGCGGCCCGACATTCCAGAACGGGAAAAAGACGAAGAGCATCAGCCCCACAATGCCGAAGGGCGCGATGCGCTCGCGGTGGCTCATCGCCAGGGTGTGCAGGCGGTCCAGCGGACGCCCGATGATACGCAGATGCGCCAGCCGGTCGTAATAGCGGACGAAAAGCGGGAACAGGTAGAGCATCAGCAGAAAATCATGGAGGAATATCTGGAACAGCAGGTAATAGCGGTTGAAGCCGAGTTCCATGCCCAGATGCGCGCTGCCCGCGCGCCCGCTCAGGAACTGCGCCGCCACCAGTTGCCACGCGGCGTCGTATGGCGCAATGCTCCACCACGACGCCACGGCAAACAGGCACAGCATGCCCAGCAGCGTCGCATGCGCCGCATGCGTCATCAGATGCAGCGCGCGCGGCGGATATTCCGTCCAGTTGTGTATGGTGATGGGCGACATAAACGATTCCGTCGTCAGAATGGCAGAGGTTGCCCGCCGCCACGGCGGGCCACAAGCCGGCACTGTAGCCCGCCGCTTCCCCGCGATGCAAGAAAAGCGCTGTCATTTTGGCCGGCCATGGCCGTTCGTTTGAAAAGCATTTCTGGCCACATAAGGCACAGAAGTCACAAAGGCAATAGGTGGTTGCTGCGATGTTGCAGCACGTATTCCGTGTGTTCAGTGCATTCCGTGGTTGGAAAAAGCATTTCTTGCATCCATCCTGCGGGCTGCACCGATGGCGGCCTATTGTTGCGCTGCGCGCAGGAGGTTCAGCGCGCCGCCGGCCTTGTACCAGGCGATCTGGGTCTCGTTGTAGGAGTGATTCACGGGAAATTGCTCGGCGCTGCCGTCGGCGTGGTGGAGCACGACGGTCAGCGGCTTGCCGGGGGTGAAGTCGTCGAGACCGAGGATGTCAATGACGTCGTCTTCGCGGATTTTGTCGTAGTCGCTGGGGTCGGCGAAGGTCAGCGCGAGCATGCCCTGTTTTTTAAGGTTGGTCTCGTGGATGCGGGCGAAACTGCGGACGAGGATGGCGCGGACGCCGAGGTGGCGCGGCTCCATGGCGGCGTGCTCGCGCGAGGAGCCTTCGCCATAGTTCTCATCGCCCACGACCATCGTGCCGATGCGCTGCGCCTTGTAGGCGCGCTGCACCTTGGGCACTTCGCCGTATTCGCCGGTGAGTTGGTTCTTTACCTTGTTCGCCTCGTTGTTGAAGGCGTTGATCGCGCCGATGAAGCAGTTGTCGGAGATGTGGTCGAGGTGTCCGCGGAACCGCAACCACGGCCCGGCCATCGAGATGTGGTCGGTGGTGCATTTCCCCTTGACCTTGAGCAGCAGGCGCAGCCCTTTCAGGTCGCCGCCGTCGTTGGGCGGGAAGGCTTCGAGCAGTTGCAGGCGCTTGGAATCGGGCCGGACAATGACCTCCACCCCGCTGCTATCCTCCGCCGGGGGCGCATAGCCCGACGTGTCGCTCAGGAACCCTTCCCCGGGCAATTCATCGCCCGCGGGCGGGTCCAGCCGGACGGCTTCGCCGTCGGCATTGGTCAGGGTGTCGGTCAGGGGGTTGAAGGCGAGGTCGCCCGCGATGGCCAGCGCGGTGACCAGTTCCGGCGAGGTGACGAAGGCGTGCGTCTTGGGGTTGCCGTCGTTACGCTTGGCGAAATTGCGGTTGAACGAGGTGACGATGGTGTTGGGTGCGTCGTCGCCGGACCTGTGCCGCGCCCACTGGCCGATGCACGGCCCGCAGGCGTTGGCCAGCACGACCCCGCCGATGGCCTCGAAGTCCCGCATCAGGCCGTCGCGTTCGATGGTGCGGCGCACCTGTTCGGACCCGGGCGTGATGGTGAACTCCGCCTTGGCGGCGAGTTTCTTCGCGCGCGCCTGCCGCGCGATGCTCGCCGCGCGGGCCATGTCCTCGTAGGAGGAATTGGTGCAGGAGCCAATCAGGCCGACCTCGACCGCGCGCGGCCAGCCGTGCGCCGCGACCGCCGCCTTCATCTGCGATACCGGTGTGGCGCGGTCCGGCGTGAAGGGACCGTTCAGGTGCGGTTCAAGCGTGGACAAATCAATCTCGATGACTTGGTCGAAATATTCCGCGGGCTGTGCAAAGACTTCGGGGTCGGGCCGCAGGTGCGCGCGGATTTCCTGTGCCGCCGCCGCGACGTCGGCCCGGCCGGTCGCTTCCAGATAGCGGACCATCGCATCGTCGAAGGGGAAAATCGAAGTGGTCGCCCCAATTTCCGCGCCCATGTTGCAGACCGTGCCCTTGCCGGTGCAGGACAGGTTGTCCGCGCCCTCGCCAAAATACTCCACGATGGCGCCGGTGCCGCCCTTGACGGTCAGGATGCCCGCGAGTTTCAGGATCACGTCCTTGGGCGACGTCCACCCCTGCAGGCGGCCCTTCAGGTGCACGCCGATCAGTTTCGGAAACTTCAGTTCCCACGGCATCTCCGCCATCACGTCCACCGCGTCCGCGCCGCCCACGCCGATGGCGACCATGCCCAGCCCGCCCGCGTTGGGCGTGTGCGAGTCCGTGCCGATCATCATGCCACCGGGGAACGCGTAGTTCTCCAGCACGACCTGGTGGATGATCCCCGCGCCGGGCTTCCAGAACCCGATGCCGTACTTCTTCGACACCGACGCCAGAAAATCATAGACCTCCCGGTTGGCCTTCGATGCCGTGGCGAGGTCCTTTTCTGCGCCCCCCTCCGCCTGAATCAGGTGGTCGCAATGCACCGTCGCGGGCACCGCCGTCCTGGCGCGGCCCGCCTGCATGAACTGGAGCAGGGCCATCTGTGCCGTGGCATCCTGCATCGCCACGCGGTCCGGCGCGAAATCCACATAATCCGCGCCGCGCGCGCAGGCTTTCGTCACAGGACCGTCCCACAAGTGCGCGTAGAGGATTTTCTCGCTCAGCGTGAGCGGACGCCCCACCACCCGCCGCGCGGCCGCGACAAGGTCCGCCATGCGCCCATAGATCTGCCGGATCATTTCAAAATCGAATGCCATTGTCCTAAACTCCTGATAGAATTGGGGTTGTGAAACAAACCCGCACGGCGCACCGCCGGAAAGCCCCACCAGCGTACCGCAACACGGCACCCCGCCGCAAATGACACAGGGATGCTCCCCACCACCATAACACCCGCGACCGCAAAAAGATGCCCGATGTTCCTGTTGCGGGGCAATAGGATACGAATTGGCGCTTTACTTGCCTTGGACTGCGGCGGCTTGCCGCCGCTTTTGTTCAGTCAAGCGTGCTTGGCTGTTCTCCGGGGGGCCTATGGCATGGCGATGAGATGGAGGTCGGTGTCGCCGGGGTCGGGCCCCAGGTCGGCGCGGGCGCCGTGGGGGTTGTGGACGTAGACGCGGCCGCGCAGGCCGCGCAGGCCCGTGCCGTCTTTGTGAGGCTCCACCTTCAGGGCGGGACGGTCCACATCGTCGAAGACGTGGCAGTCGGTGAAGACGATGCCGCCTATGGCGGAAGCGATGGCGGGCCGACGCTGTCCAAACAACAGGGGAACGCGCGGTCCGCGATGCTGTTGGGAACCCTTCCAGGTGTCGCGCCACTGGCATTGAATGAATCTGACTTCGACGCTGCCGGGCGACTTGTCATAAACATAGACGCCGGCCTTGCCGGGTCCTTCGGTGACGCAGTTGCGGAATTCGATCCAGCCCTGCGGGCCGTCATCGCCCACCGCGCCCACGGCAAGGCCGGCATCTTTCCCGCCGCTGATCAGGCAATTCTCGACCAATAGCGATACGGGCGCGCTCTCGCTGCTGAGATTCTTGAGGTACACGAGCACGCCTGCGCCGGCGTTGTCCGCGAAGGTGCAGTTGCGCACCACGCAGTTGACCAGCCGTTCGGTGGCGCGGTTCGGCTCGAAGTCAATGCCCGCCTGCGGGGCAGTGCCCTGCGTGCCGGCCATGAGGCAATTCTCGATCAGGAGGTTCTCCGCGCCGATGACGCTGATGCCCTGGCGGTGGTGGTCCACGCAGGCCACGTCGCGGATGACGACATCTTTGCAGTACGGCTGCTGCGTGGTCGCGCCGAGATAGATGCCGTCGCCCCCGCTTGATTCCAGCCGCAATCCCTCGATCCGCACGCGCGAGCAGCCGCTGAGGCTGATGGTCATCCGCCACTCCGCTTTCTCGTAGTCCTTGCTCTGGTAATCCGCCTTGCGCATGCGCAGTGTGGCGCCGTAGCCGCGCAGGGTGATGTCCTCCGCGTCGTTCACCTTGAACAGCGAATCGCCCTTGCCCTTGAATTCGCCCGCTTTCGCCAGCACGACCACGCCGGGGTCGAAGACCAGTTCCAGGTGACTGCGCAGGCGGATGGGGCGCACGATCCACGGCGCGCCCATGTAGGGGACGCGCACGCGCCGCGCACCAGCGTCAATCGCCGCTTGCAGGCATTCCGTTGCGTCCTCGCTGTTGAAGCCCCACCATGCGGCATTGGCTTCCTGGAGTTTCCCGGCGGCGGCCTGCGCCGCGAGGTCGGGGTTGGCGGCGTTGTCGCCGGGGTCTGCGGTGCGACCTTCGCGCGCGGCCGCGACAAAGGCATGATAGGCGGGCTTCTCCTGGAAATCGCGCGTAACGATGCCCATGGACCCTTCCGGGCCGAGCAGGTCCTGCGCCATATCGCGCAGGAGGAACCAGTGCACGCGCTGGATGCGCGGTTCGGCGCGCGTCAGCCGGAAACTGTCGCGCAGCAGGTCCGCCTGCTGTTCCGGCGTCGTGCCCGCGTTCAATCCGCAGCCGATCTCGGTGATCCACAGCGGCTTTCGGGCATCGCCATAACGGTCCATGAGGGCCAGCGTGTCGCCGATCAGCGCCATCATGTGGGCCGGGCCTTCCGAGGGCAGCACATAGGGATGAATGTTGCAGACATCGAAATAAGGCCCCGCGCCCGCCCTGTACAAGTCTTCCAGAAAATCCGGCGTCTTCACCGGCGACCACGGGTTGGGGATGATCCCGTTCATTTGCAGCCCGCCCAGCGCCACCACCGCATCGGGATCCGCGCGCTTCACCGCTTCATATGCCGTCTTCAGCAGGGCCGCGTAGCCTTGGGGGTCCGGCAGCGGGCGGTAGAAGTCCACGCCGTTGGGTTCGTTCCAAATCTCCCAATGCCGGATGCGCCCTTTGTAGCGCTGGACCGTTTTTTCCACGAAGGCCGTCCAATCCGCCAGGTCCTTCGGCGGGTAGGCGTCGAACCAGCCATCGCACGTGTCGGGGTTCACGTCGTTGGCCCATTCCGGCACGGACATCAATGTGGCCAGGATTTCGAGGGATGCGGGCACCGCCGCAATCGCCCGGTCCACCCTGGAATAATCCCACGCGCCCCGGTGCGGTTCCACCACGCGCCAGCGGATGGGCATGCGCAACGATTCCGCGCCCGACGCCTCCAGCCGCGCCATGAGCATCGGCCAGTCCGACTCCGGATTCCAGACGATGTCTTCGTTCAGCCCGAAAAACGGCGCCAACGCCAGCACGACTGCGCATCCGATATTGCTCATGTCAATTGCTCCCGTATCAATGTCCGAAGAACACCCATATCCCTCATGCGCGGCACAACGGATTCCGCCGTCCCCCGCGTGGGTTCATGATACGCTTCGCATGCATGGGACCCAAATTCCGAAGGAACTGCCCCAATCTCACAAGCGTCTTCGGGGCGCGCCGCCGCCGCGCTGGCGGAGGATGTCGCCGGCGCGTTTCAGCAGGATGCCCGTGAGCGGGGGCTTTGCGGGATCGGGCATCTCGCCGAGGCGTTCCAGCGCACCGATCCAGTTGAGCAATTCGCTCGTCGCTGGGGGCTTTTCAAAGCCCCGGCTGCGCAGGTCATAGAAGATGGCGGTGGCGGCTTCGAGCAGTCGGGGATCGCTGTTGGGGTAGTGCAGGTCCACGATGCGCCGCATGGCTTCCGGGGTGGGGAAGGCGATGTGGTGGCAGTAGCAGCGGCGCAGGAAGGGGTCGGACAGTTCCCGTTTCGCGTTGGAGGTGATGAAAATGGCGGGCCGCACCTTGGCGCTTATGGTCTGGTTCACTTCGCGGATCGTGAACTGGCATTCCTCGAGGATGTCGAGCAGGTTGTCCTGTACATCCGATTCCGTCTTGTCAATTTCGTCGAGCAGCAACACGACTTTTTCGTTGGCGCGGAATGCGCGCCCGATCGGCCCCCAGATGATATAGTCAAAGAAATTGTCCACATGGCGGACGCTGTCACCGGGACCGAAGCGCGCGTCATTCAGGCGCAGCACGGTGTCCTGGGTATAACAGGCTTCCTCGCCCTTGATGGTGGATTTACAGCGCAGAATCTCCGTCGGCATGTTCAGGGCGCGGGCGGTTTCCAGCGCCAGTTGGGTTTTGCCGGTGCCGGCCTCCCCGGTCAACAGCAGCGGTTTCTCCATGGCCAGCGCGATGTTGACGATGGCCCGCAGTTCCGGGTCCAGGTAGTACTTGTCGGTCCCTTCAAAGGCCGGCGTTTGTGTGGGTGGTCTGTTCTTCATGCAGATGCCTCAGGGGATCGGCGCCGGAGCGGGGGGATGCAAAGCGCCGAAGTCAATTTCACCCAGCCACACGGGGTTGCCGAAATACTTGTCGCCCGAATAGAAGCCGATTTTCAGTCCATATTTGATTCTTTCCGCGCGAATGCGGTGTATCAGGATGACATAATCGTTTTCGGGCCACTGGGAGGTCGGCGGCGTCGGATCAAAATTCCACATCATAAAGCCCTGTTCGCGCATGTTGGGCGGCAACAGGTGGACCTGCGATTCATCCACTTTCCCGTGGAAAAAGATGCGATAATCGGCGTCTATCGCCTTGTTGACCTTGAAAATGAAGCGGAATGCATACCAGTCGGTCTCCAAGTGCGTCATATCCACCCAGAGGAAGGTGAGATGTTCGTTGATTTCCTGTGGCTGCGTGGCAAGCGCGGCGATTTCTTCCTCGAATCGCCGGTCCACATATGTTTTTGTCGCTTCGTGTCGCGGGTCCGTGCTGTTGCGGAGCACAAGCCGCAATTCATAGAGTTGGGACAAATTCAGTTCGTCCACGTCCTGCCGGCTGCCAATAAGGATGGGTTCGGCATCGTGTGTACGCGCCAGCACCCCGTAGAGGCGGTCGGGCACTTCACCGAAGCCGGGCCATTCGAAGCGGTCAATTGGCTGAAAACCCCGTTCAAGGAAGAAGAGTATCCACTGCGCTTCGAGTTCCTCCTCGGGCATATCCACGGCATAGACGATGTAGTCGGTATTGTCGAGCGCGGGCAGCAACTCTTCCGCGGCATGGGCGAATCCGATGCTGCGCAGGCGGCGCACGGGCAGTTTATCCGCCGGGATTTCCTTTCTGCGGAAGGGGTTCGGCTTTCCCCGCGGCAGTTCGCGCCAGTAGTGCACTTCATCAAACTCCATGCCGCGCATGCGCAGGCGCAGGTAGTTCGCCCATTCGCCTTTTGGAAACTCCCGCTCCCGCTCGGCGTTCACCATGCTCAGAAAGAGCCGGTCTTTGAAATTGGCCTTTTCCGGGGCCGACAGTTGCGTATAGGAGAATCCCAGCGTGAGATAATCCTTCCACACGGTCAGCCCGCCCGGCGAAAACTCGGCCAAGGGGCCGTAGGAGCGCAGTGTCAGGTTGCCGTATTGAAACAGGAGCAACAGCGTGAATATGCCCATACAGAGCCGCCGCGCGACCTTGTTGCCGGGGGCCGTCACGGCCAGGGCGGCAAAGGCGCCGATCGCCGGGGCCGCCGGCAATATGTAGCGGGCCGTGGCGTATTTGACCGTGATGGTCATGCAAACCCACGATCCCAGCAGCCACAACAGCAGCATGAACGCCTCAAACGACCGGTATTTCGGCATCAGGAAGGCCAGCGCCATGCCGACAAGACACAACAGCAGGGTCGGCAGAAAAACAGCGTTGCGGAGCGCATGCATGGGATAGCGTCCCCAATTCACGCGCGGCGATATAATCTGATCCCATATGCCACGGCGTTTCGGCGGCGCTTTGGCGTTGCCTTGCGCCGGTGTTTCCCGGGACGGCGCCGGGGCGGCCGCTGCGGGCGCGGAGGCCTCCACGGCCTGGTCTTGTTCGTCCTGATTATCCGAAACAACCGGTTGCGGTACATTGTTGAAATCATCTTCCGGCGTTTGCCGCGCGGCCGGGCGCGGCGCTTCCGGCTGGAGCAGGGCCACCGGGCCGCCCACGCCGCCGGCATGAACATTCACCCAATAATGGTAGAAGTCGTCCAGATGCCGGAAATACCAGGGGGAAAATACGCCCGCTGTGACCACTGCGGTCAGCAGACAATTGAGCAGCAGCGTGCGCCATTCGCCCCGGCGGCCTTCTGTCAGGGCCGCCACCCAGCCCGCAAGCACCACAAACACGCATGGAATGAGATAGTAGAGAAACGTTGTGCTGCGCGCCAGAAAGCCCAGTCCATTGAGCACGGCAAAGGCGAAAACCCAGCCCGTGTTGCGAAAACGCTCGGAGCGGATCAGCGCATACAGCGCCCAGACGACAATCGCCAGCGAAACATAGTCGGTCATAAAATGACGGGAAGAGGCATAGACAATCGGTACGAAACTGATCACAAAAACCGTGAACAAAGCCCTCCAGCGATCAAGAAATCGAAGCAGGATCAACAGGCATCCGATCAGGGTGATCAGAAACATCGCCGTGTTGACCGCCGCCAGGGTATCCATGCCGTAGCCGAAGAGGGCGATGGTCACTGCGCCGATGATGTGAAGCAGGGGGGGATGCGCCGGATTCCCCGGCTTGACCCGGGCAAAAGCCACCGCCCGCTGCATCAGCGTGGCGTCCTTGTCCAGAAACATCGCCTCATAGTACTTGCGCGCCCAGTGCATGTGGCCTTCTTCATCCGTGCGGATGGTGTGGTTGTCTTCCATCAACCACCAGGCGTTCATGCCGGCATGAAACGCGAATAGCGCGAGCAGCGCCGCCGCCCACAGGATACGCGAACGTCCCGCGCCGGAATGCGTTCCGGGGGGGGATGAAGAAGAATCGGTCATCATAATATTCTCCTGCGATCACACCGGATTGGCAGCCGACGGCGCATTCCAGCGTCTTCGCCTCACAGAAGACGCACAGGCGCCACATGCGAAAAGACAGTTTACCCCTTCCGCGCTGTTTGATCAATCCGGATAGCCGGATTCAGGCACCCGGAATGCCGGCGGGCGCGCCGCGCCGAAGCCGGGGTGAGCGTGGGACGCCTGCGTATCACCCGCTTCTCGCGCGCAGGAGTTTGTATTCGATGCTGTCAATGAGCGCCAGGTAGGACGCGGTAATGATGTTTTCGGAAACGCCGACCGTGTTCCACAGGGCCTCGCCGTCGCCGGATTCAATCAGCACGCGGGTCTTGGCGCGGGTGGCGAGTTTTCCGTCGAGAATGCGGACCTTGTAGTCCTCCAGGTGCAGGGTGCTCAGTTCGGGGTAATGGGGTTCGAGGGCTTTGCGCAGGGCGTTGTTGAGCGCGTCCACGGGGCCGCGTCCCTCGGAGACGGTGTGCTCCTCGAGGCCGTTGGCGAGGGCGATCTTGACGATGGCCTCGGCGACGCCGGGCTGGTCAGGGTCCAGTTGATTCACGTCCACGTGGAAACTCTTGGTGGTGAAGAAGGTCGGGCATTGGCCGATGGCGCGGCGCATGACGAGTTCGAGCGAGGCGTCCGCGCCCTCGAATTCATAGCCCTCATTTTCGAGTTCCTTGATCCGCGCGAGGATGCGCCGGGTCTCCGGGGCGTCGCGCTTAAGGGGGATGTCGAATTCGGCGGCTTTCTGCAAGAGACTGGACCGACCGGAGACCTCGCTCACCGCGATGTGTGTGATATTGCCCACCAGCGCGGGGTCAATGTGCTCGTAACTCGCCTTGATCTTCATCACCGCGTCCGCGTGCATGCCGCCCTTGTGCGTGAAGGCGTCGCGGCCCACGTAGGGCGCGTGGTCGCGGGGGTTCATGTTGGCGAGTTCCGCCACGACGCGCGAGACATGCGCGATGCGCGCGAGTTGTTCGGGCTGCAGCACGTCGTAGCCGAGTTTGATCTGCAGGTTGGGGATGACGGTGCAGAGGTTGACGTTGCCCGTGCGTTCGCCGTAGCCGTTGATCGTGCCCTGCACCTGCACCGCGCCGGCCTGCACCGCCGCGATCGCATTCGCCACCGCGCATCCTGTGTCGTTGTGGGTGTGAATGCCGAGGCGCGCCTGCGGCAGCCGTGCGCGTACCGCTTCGGTGGTCTCCGCCACTTCATGCGGCAGGCGGCCGCCGTTCGTGTCGCACAGCACGAGAATCTCCGCGCCATGTTCCCACGCGACTGCCAGCGCGGCCAGCGCATACTCGGCGTCGGCATCGTAGCCGTCGAAGAAATGCTCCGCATCCACGAAAACACGGCGGCCCTGGGCCTTGAGATAGGCCACGGACTCCCCGATGAGCGCAAGGTTCAGGTCCAGCGTCACGCCGAGCACCTCGCGCGCGTGCAGCGTCGAGGTCTTGGCGAAGATGGTCACCACCTCCGTCTCCGCCTCCAGCAGGGCGCGCAGGTTCGCGTCCTCCTCAACCGCCGTCTTGGGGTGCCGCGTGCTGCCGAAGGCGACCAATTTGGCGCACCGCAATTCCATGTCGCGCGCGCGGCGGAAAAAGTCCACCGCCTTGGGGTTCGACCCCGGCTGGCCGCCTTCAATGTACGACACGCCCAAGGCGTCCAACTCCTGCGCCACCCGCCATTGATCGTCCGCCGTGAACTTGATACCGGGTCCCTGCGCGCCGTCGCGCAGGGTGGTGTCATATATTTCGATGCGTTGCGACACCGTTGTCATCTCCTGCCCCGTGCGTCCATCCCGTGCACAGGGTTTCTTGCTCCGCGCTCCGCCCTCTTTCCTGTCCCAGGTTCATGCGCAGCGTCGCCTATGGCGCAAAATCCATGTCCTTTTGCGTCAAGAACCGCTGGGTCAGCCGATAGCCTTCCCGAAGCACGATCCCGGCTTTGGCCGCCTCGTATTCGGAATAGGCGCGCAGCCCGTTGACCGGCACGCCGGCCCCGCAGACGGCAAACGGCGCGGGACCGCCCGCATGGGTCTTGGTTTGTATGGTGGTGAAATGGTCCGGGGCCACCAGAATCCGGCAGTCCGGCTGCCGGTCCAGATAATCCAGGGCGGGGGCGACAATCCGCTGGTCGAAGGCCTCGATCGCCTGAATTTTGAGATCAGCGCTGCCTTGGTGCGCCGCCTCGTCCGGGGCCTCCACATGGACATACACGAAATCGTGGCGCTCCAGCGCATCGAGCGCCGCGCCGATCTTGCCCTCGTAGTTCGTGTCAATCCAACCGGTCGCGCCGGGCACCTTCAACACCTCCAGCCCCGCGAGCACGCCGATACCCCGCACCAAATCCACCGCCGACACCACCGCCCCGCTCAGGCCGAACCTGGACGCATACGGCTCCATCGTGGGCGTCTTGCCTTGGCCCCACAGCCAGATGGAGGTGGCGGGACGCTTGCCCGATTCGCGGCGCCTGCGGTTGACAGGATGGTCCGGCAGAAGTTCCTGGGAGCGGCGCATGATCGCGCAGACCAGGTTGCAACCCACGCCCTGCGGCAGATGCGGCTCCCAGGGCTGGCCGGTGATGTCGTGCGGCGGGGTGCATTGCATGCCCGACAATTCATCCGCCGACACCGCCTCGGAACCCGGAATCACCGCAAGATGCCGGTAACTGACGCCGGGATAAAACCGTATTGGGAATTCCGAGGCCAGGGTCTCATTCAGCGCCGCCACCAGTTCCGCTGCCTCATCACTGCCGATATGCCCCGCCGTGAAATCCTCCATGACGCCGTCTGAGAGGGTCACCACGTTGCAGCGGAACGCCACCTCGTGCGCCTGCAGCGCGATGCCCATGTTCGCCGCCTCGATTGGCGCGCGCCCGCCGAAACATTCCCTTGGGTCGTAGCCGAAACAGGAAAGGTTGCCGATGTCGCTGCCCGGCGGCATGCCTTCGGGGATGGGAAAAAACAGGCCCAGCGTCCCCTTCTGCGCCACCCGGTCCATCGCAGGCGTCTGCGCCGCCTGCAGCGGCGTCCGGCCGTCCAGCGATTCCACCGGCCAGTCGGCCATGCCGTCACCCAGCAAAATAATGTACTTCATCTATTATTCATCCCACAGCACTGTATACCGCCACCCCCAAAGGGGCCTTGGTTGGGGGTGCATTTCTGGCAATTAACAATCTGCGAATGCAATTCCATGCCCGCCTCGTGCGGACTTTCTTTGGACATTCCGCATCATTGGTCCATCGTCAGGAGTCAGGCGCGCGGGTTACCGCGTTGCCTGGACTCCTTGGTTGGGCCTTTCTTCTTCACATAGGGCCTCTCGTCAATGATAAATTCCTTGGCACCCTTGTTCTCGTGGAATCCAAGCGCTGCATAGAACGCCTGTTGCCCGGTGCGCCAGGCAGAAATCGAGAAGAAGCAACCGCCCCGCCGCCGTATATCCGAAAGCAGTTTCTCGCCCATGCGCTTCGCTATCCCGTGAGGATCGCTGTCCACGAAACATCCGTTTCTCAATTCGTTCGTGTCCTGAAATCGGAGGTCGAGCGAGAACTCCTGAATGGCGGCATGCAATCCGTCGAAAAGTGCTCGGGCAAAGCCGATCAGATCACCCCCTTTGAAGGCGCCGACCGTGACGCACGGGTATGTGAGCACCAGTTCTGACCTCTTCGGTCCATATCCGGATTCGCAGATGCCATTCCGCTTGTAGAAGGCGTAGAGTTCGCCCTTCTTGATCGGGGGATCGATCTTGATCTCAATGTCTTCCATTCTTCTTCCTGCTGGTCCAACAAAGGGATTGGCGTGACGCGCCACGTGATGCCCGCTCCAAAGCCATCCCTTGCAATGATGTTCTTACGATGTCCCTCGCTGCTTTCGGCGGCGATTCGCAGAAGAAAGGTACTTCGTACCAGTTCCACGCCAAGGCAT
>CAZLII010000031.1:0-14347 GCA_964559065.1 uncultured Nitrospirales bacterium
GGTCTGCGATCACCGCATCCAGGCCCCCGGTCAGCGCGTCATAGCCCACATGCATGCTTATCGGCTTCAGGCCGATGCGATCCAGCATCGCCTTGTACTCTTCAGCGCTTTTCCCGGAGGTGCCGGCAATTTCAACATGGTCATAGCCCATGGCCTTCACTTTGGCCAGGGTGCCTTCCGGATCGCGTTCCAAGTGGTCGCGCACCGAATACAATTGCAGCGCGAACGGCAGCATTCCCATCGTTTTTTGCCTCCTGGAAATCGTCAAAGACTCTGTTTCAGGAACTCGTAACTAATCCGTGCGTTTTCGAGAGGGTCTCCTGCGTGGGTATCCTGTTCGTACACGTACCACTCCACGTTCGCCTCCTCTGCCGCCGCAAGAATCTCATCCCAGGCCAGTACGCCCTTGCCCAGCGGCGTGAAAATCGGACGGCCTCCGAGCGTCTCTTTGGCGAGGTCCTTGACATGGATCACCGGACAGCGCCCGGAGTACTTGCGCAGGTATTCCGCCGGGTCCGCACCACCCACCTGTACCCATGCCGTGTCAATCTCCGCGAAGAGATTCTCCGGCGACGTGGATTCATACAGGATGTCGAGTTTCGCGCGCGGGTCTTCCGGAAACGTCTCGAACTCGAACGCATGGTTGTGATACGAGAGTCTCATGCCGACCCCGCGCAGGCGCGCGCCCAGCGCATCCAGCCGCGCCGCGCCGCGCAGCCACGCCTCCAGCGAGTCGCGGCAGTCGCTCATCATGCCACCGGGCGCCACGTCCAATGCGCCAATGGTCTTCCAATACTGCACCGACCCTTCAAAATCCTTCTCAAACGCCTCCACGCCGTAGTGCCCCGCGATGGCCTTCAGTCCCGCCGCGTCCAGATGCGCGCGGATTTCCGCCGCAGGCAGGTCCGGCATGCCGCTCCATTGCACATAGTCAAATCCTATCTCCTTCGCCCGCTTCAAGGTCCCCGCGAGATCCTTCTTTGCCGGGTCCCGCACTGTGTACAACTGCAACGCAATGCCCTTCTTCACCGCTGATTCGCTCATCATGTGTCTCCCGCAGTTCAAGTCCGATTATGCTTGCCTCCCCGCATTGTCCACCTTGCCCCGCGACATGTCAAGAAGACAGTAACCGGTTAACCCGAACACGTTACGTTCGATTTGTGCAAAGAAACCGGAAGACTTGGGTATTTCCATAGTCGTGGGGTAAACACTTTCATTGGAAAAGACATATACACGGAGCAGATTCCTGGATACGGACCGTCTGGCGATCATGGAAGTAATCCGTCGTTCTTGTCCGGAGTGAACCGTCCGGTGAAACAAACCTCTTGTAATGATGCGAAGTCTTCTGCTCCCACTCAGGGACGCAGCAATTCCCTGATTGCCCCCATCAACACTTCCTCCACCTCCGGAGCGACCTTGCTGGCGCGTTCGCTGGTTTCATAGCCGCCTTCGGCGTAGGCGGCAGTGGTGCCGATGTATCCGGTGCCGTAATCGCCGTAGGCGGTCATGGCGACAAACAGGTCGGGGCGTTCCCTCTTTGCAGCCAATTGATATTCCACGAAAAGTTCACCGGGCATGTGCAACACGCGCGCGCGCCCCAAAGTCAGACAGGCAATGTCAATCTTATGGCCGGCAGTGCATCGCCTGAGCCACGCAAGGTTGGATGCGGCGGCGGTGCGCTCGGCAACCGGCGCTTCGGGATTCCTGATGACGGTTTCCAGTTTCTCGATGTCCAGGTGTTTCGCGGGGGGCAGGGCCACAGGGGCGATGCTCCAACCGAGATCGGCGGGAGTGATCGCGCTTTTCTCCATGCTTTCCCAGGCGCGGCGCATGCCGTCGGCGAGGCGTTCAGCGAGGATCAGACGGTTCTCCTTTGAACCGTCGTTGTATTTGCCCGCGCCAATGTTCCCGCCCGCGCCAGTGAAGTGAATGTGCAGCGCGTCTGGCACGGCGAGTTCGCGGAAAAAGCGCGCAACCCCCGGAAAATCCGGGTTGGCAATGCCGGTGCGGTAGTAACTCTGCGGATGCGTGGCGTAATAACTGAGCACCGCGACGGGCTTCTCCTCGTTGAACAGGCCGATGACCGAGACCACGGGATCGATCAGACCCTCCGGCTCTGCGCGCAGTGCCGGGTCGGGGCAGGACGTGAAGCGCATCGCCCGCACCTTGCCGTCCGGCCCCAGGATGCGGCGGTTGGAGGCCACTTCGCGCACCTCGGCCTGGCCCAGGCCGATATGCGTCAACGGCTGTGCGCTTTCCAGCGCGCGCGCCACGGTTTTTTCCAGTTCCGCGAGCGCCTCGCGCGCGAACGCGCCGTCGTAGCGCGTCATCTCGATGTCATGTTCGCGGAGGATGGCCTCGGCGGTGAAATCGTAGCCCGGCGCATCGTGCTGGTGCAGCGCGTGCACGGCAACCCGGTCGCGGGCGGTGCCCGCCGCGCGGGCGAGCGCATCGCGAAAGGCGTCATGCGCTTCGTTTGCGAGGCCGATCCAGTCTATGGC
Source organism: uncultured Nitrospirales bacterium (assembly GCA_964559065.1). Classification (GTDB taxonomy): domain Bacteria; phylum Hydrogenedentota; class Hydrogenedentia; order Hydrogenedentales; family CAILVY01; genus CALEDJ01. Next base: position 2,502 of record CAZLII010000031.1, read on the forward strand.
GCAGAGCACGATGGGCGCGTCTGCGCCAAGCAGCACAATGCCCCGCGCGCGCAGTCCCAGTTCCCACTGCTTCACCACGGGATCATAGGCCATATGCGCGCCGATGGGCGGCGTGACATCCATGTCAAAGACGGCCACGCACAGGGACGCGGGAAGTTCCGGCGCCGGTTCGCCGGTTTCGGCGAAGGATACAGCACAGACACACAGGATTGCCGTTAAAAGAAGGCGACAATACTTCACGGGATAGGTCTCCTATTGACTGAAGCGGCGGGACGCCGCTTCTACGTTTTCGATCAGTCCAGGAGCACTTTCCGACCGGTTTTGGCGCTTTCATAGCAGGCGGCAAGCACTTTCTGACTCCACAGCCCCTCAACGCCGTTGACCTGCGGTTCAGTGTTTTCAATAACCGCTTTGGCGAAGGCTTCGACCTCTGCGCGGTACATATTCACAGGAGTCGGATTGAGGGCTACGCCGCCGCCGGTGTCACGCTGCTGCTGCGCCACATAGTCGCCCGCATCCGATTCGAGGCGCGCCGTCATGGTTCCAGACTCGCCCTGTCCTATGGTGCCCTCGGCGAGAACGCTGCCCCGCGTGCCGTAGAGTTCCAGGCGGTTCAGCGAACTCGCATCCGGCACGTTGAACAAGCAGTCCACCACGCCCTTCGCGCCTGAGGAAAACTCCAACAGCGCCACTGCCGTATCCTCGCTCGCGTAGTCATGCACCAGTCGGTCCGTGACGCATTGCACGCTTTTCGCGCGGCCCAGGAACAGTTCGAGCAGGTCTATGCAGTGGCCGCCGAGGTCCATCAGGCTGCCGCCGCCGCCCTGTTCCGGCGTCTGGCGCCACGCGCCCGGGATGGGGGGGTACCAGCAGGACAGTTGCGCGCGGCCAAAGACCATTTTGCCCAAGCGGCCTTCGCGCACGAGTTGCAGCGCCGCCTGGTGCTGCGCGTGAAAGCGCATCATGAACCCGACGCCCAGTTTCACCCCGGCCTTGGCGCATGCCTCGATCATGCGCATGCTTTCCTCGACGGTCATGCCCAGGGGCTTCTCACAAAACACGTGTTTGCCGGCGGCTGCAGCGCGCAGGACCTGATCGCAATGTAGCCAGGCGGGCGTGGCGACATACACAATGTCCACATCCGATGCGAGCAATTCTTCTTCATTCGCGCAGGCCGTGGCGCCGAATTGGGCCGCCGCCTCGGCATTGGCTTGCGCATCCACGTCATAAACCGCCGTCAACGCGCAGTTTTCTGCGCACACGATGCCTTCGGGAATGGTTCTGCGCCGTGCAATCCCGCCCGCGCCTAAAACACCCCACTTGGTTTTCATGGCGTCTCCTTTGGTTCTTCCCCTTCGGTTGTCTCTGCGCGCCTGCCCAGAATCCAACACACCATCAGGAGTATTGGGGGAACCCACATTGCCGGAAAAACGGGACCTCCGGGAAACTTTCCTGCCGAGGCGTAATTGATCAGATAAAACCCGGCGATGCCGAGAATGGCCATCAATCCGCCGATTCCCACGGATTTGATTGAAACGAGGATGCCCAGCAGGTAAATCACGAGGCACCATGTCATCAGCGCCTCCATACTGAATGAAAAGAGCGGGGGATATCCTCTTTCCCCGATCACAAAGACAACGAACAACACGCCGATGAGGATGCCTATACCGGTGGCGATTATCCGGACAGCCAGAACCAGACGACTCTTATTTCGCATATACTTCAATAACCTTTCGGATACCGGCGGCGATGCCGCGCATGTGCTCTTCTTCATAGGTGGGAAAGATGAACGTGATGAAGGTGCGCGACTGATGCCAGACCGCGTTGGGAACCTCCACTTTTGAGTAGTCCACGGACGCCGGGTCCGCGTACTCCTTCGACTTGAATGGGAAGCCGGAATTGCCGAAGGCCTGGTGCTTCTGGAACGCGGCTTCGGTGTGGCATTGGGGCCAGAAGACTTTCCAGCAGGGCGCGCCTTCCGCTCCGAGGGCTTCGAGGAAAGTCGCCATGTCACAGGTCATGTTGTCCATGTCGAGGGTGATCGGAAACACGTACCAGCCGTTCCGCCGCTCCGGCGTATCCACGGGCAGATGCAGGATTTGCGGCAGGCCGGACAACTCCTCCAGCAGGATCTGCGCATTGCGGCGGCGGCGCGGCATGTTCCACGTGTCCATCCGCTCAAGTTCCGCGAGGCCGATGGCCGACTGCATCTCGGTCATCCGGTAGTTGAAGCCGACCATGGTGTGGATGTAGGGGAGTTTCTGCTCCATTTCCAGCAGGCGCAGGCGCTCGCGCACGTCGTAGCCGTGGTCGCGGAAACTGCGGCAGCGCCACGCGACTTCTTCGTCGTCGGTGGTGACCATGCCGCCCTCGCCGCCCGTGGTGAAGGTCTTGTTCTGGCAGAAACTGCACGCGCCCACATGGCCGATACTCCCCGTCTTGCGGCCTTTGTAGGAGCCGCCAAAGGCCTCCGCGTTGTCCTCGATAACATAGAGGTTGTGCGCCCGCGCAAGTTCCAGCAACGGGTCCATGTCCGCCACATTGCCATAGAGATGAACCGGCATGATAGCCTTAGTCCGCTTCGTGATCAGTTTCGCCGCGCTCTCCACGCTGATGCAGTGATCGTCGCGGTTGACATCGGCGAAGCGCGGCACGGCCCCCGCCTGCACGATGGAGAAGGAACTGGCGATGAAGGTGTAACTCGGCACGATGACCTCATCGCCCGGACCGATGCCGAGTCCCGCCAGCGCGGTGTGCAGGGCGCTCGTGCCGTTGGTGGTGCTGATGGCGAAACGCGACCCCTGCCACTCGGCAAAACGTTTCTCAAACTCCATGCCCCGGTTGCCGGTCCAGTAATTCACCCGGCCGCTGCGCAGCGTATCGGTGACCGCCGCAATCGCCGCCTCATCCAGACAGGGCCAGGGCGGCAGCGTTCCTTCCAGCGATTTCTTTCCCCCATGAATGGCCAGTTTTTCCGGCATGGCATATCTCCTTAAACACACGGTTTGTTTCTATTCCAGCGGCAGCCGCACCGGCTGGCCGGTTTCATAACAGCGCAAGGCGGCAAAGGCGATGTCATGCGTATGAACGGCGTCTGCGAGGTTGCAGTGCGATTCCCGGTTGTTGAGGATGCAGTCCACGAAGTGATTCATCTGCCCCTGGAAGGGGTGGTGGGACACATCGGCGCTTTCCGGAAGAATGGTCGGGATGGTGATCCAGTTTTTCTGTCCGGGAAATTTGTGCGACCAGACGCGGTTGTCCCGGATGGCGCCGCGCGTGCCGAAGACTTCGATGGGGAATGTATAGGGCATGACGCAGCCGAAATTGACGGAAACCTTGCTCATTGCGCCGTTGCTGTATCGCACGAGCAGCACTTCGAGGTCGTCGTATTCCAGCGGCGGCGCTTTCTGCCAGGTGTTCGCGAAATAGTTGTATTCGATTTCCAGTCCTTTGCGATAGCCGCCGGAATACGCGAAAACCTCCACCGGAATTGCGGCTTGATTGGGGTCTTTCGCCGCGAACCACCGCGCCGCATCCAGCGCGTGGCACCCGCCCACCACCATCGCACTGATCCCCAGCGATTTCTTCCGGGCGTCTTCGTAACCTGTCCACCAACTCGAAATGTCGTGCTGGTAGTCCGTTTCAGTGAAATAGATGTCGCCGAGGGCGTCGTCAGCGATCAGCGCCTTGATCGTTTCAAAGAGCGGATTCCAGCGCAGCACAAAACTGACAACGGTTCTGACTCCGGCCTTGGTCACCGCCGCGAGCATCGCCCGCATTTCCTCCGGGCTGTTGGCGATGGGTTTCTCGATGACAATGTGCTTGCCCGCCTCGGCCGCCGCGATGCTGTTCTCCGCGTGATGCTGTTGCGGCGTGCAGACCGACACGATGTTCACGCCTTCATGCGCGAGCGCTTTGTCGTAGTCAGTATAGAAAGCAATGCCTTCCAACCCGGCCTCCTCGGCGCGCCGCCGGCAACTCTCCAGTTTGCGGCTCGATATCGCCACCACGCGCGTGTGTGGATTGTTCTTGAACGCCTTGATGTGTTCCCCGGCCACCCAGCCCGCGCCGTGCACCAGCACCCCCAGTGATTTTTCGCTCATGTGTCGCTCCTCCTTCCGGTTCCGAACAGCATCGTTACATTCGTGTTCGTAATACGTTTACACGCAATAGTTTCAACCAATTCGATAACTGGACGAATTATTCTGGATTCCCGCCTGCGCGGGAATGACGGGATAAAATGTCCCGTTTTGCGAAACTCGTCATTCCCGCGCAGACGGGAATCCAGTAATATAAAACCGCCTGTTAACCGAACACGAATGCATCGTCATGTAAAAATCCATTGTAGCCCACAAACAGCACCACATACCAACCTGCCGACATAGATTTTTTTGCCAGTCCTCGTCGTCCTTGCTGTCTTTGCCGTCCTTGCCGTCCTTGCCGTCCTTTGACTGTGCCGCCGCGCGACACGTACCATGAATACTTTCATGAGAGACCATCCACTGCAACATAGAAAGGGCCTGCACCATGAATAAGTTCTCGTCACTTTTGCTGGCGGCATGCTTTGGCGCGATATGCGCCGACGCGGTCGAAGTGGCATGGACCTATACGCCGCCGTCGGGCTATGTGGACACCTCGCCAGCCATCGGCGATCTCAACGGCGACGGCCAGGCGGATATTGTCGTGGGGACCACCTCTGGCTTAATCATCGCGTTGGATGCCGCTGGGAAAGAAATCTGGCGGCAGGAGATGCGCGGGCCGATCACCATCCCGCCCAGTATCGGCGATGTCACAGGCTTTGCCGGGCAGGAGGTGCTGGTCATGAACCGGCAGGGGCAAATCCTGTGCCTTGCCGGAGGCACGGGCGAAATCCTTTGGAATGCGACACTCCCGGGACGGCTCCAGTGGGGGGAGACGACGCTTGCCATCGCGGATGTGGACGGCGATGGCATGCCCGATATTGTCACGGGCGACCGGGACGGCAACGTTGTCTGCTTCCGGGGAACGGGGGAGATGCTCTGGATGCTCCAAAGCGAGCACGGGGTGACAAACGCCCCCGTGGTCGCTGACATCACAGGCGACGGCAGCGCGGAGGTGTTGGTTGGCGGCGATAGAATTCCGCTGCTGTGCCTCAACGCGGAAGGCAAGGAACTGTGGCGGGTGGAAGGCGGCATCGGGGGCAGTCCGCTGCTTCATGACCTGAACGGCGATGGCACGCCGGAAATCCTTCTGGGAATTGGCGACAAATTGGCCGCGGTGGATACTACGGGAGCGGTGTTGTGGACTGCGCCCATGCGCCGGGAAATGGATGCCGCCCTGTCCGTGGCGGATGCCGACGGCGACGGCGTGGTGGAGATTTACGCCGTGGACTTGGCGGGCCACATGGTGTGTGTCTCGCCGACGGGACAAGTGAGATGGACGGCCAATGTCGAGGAACGCGCGCGGCGTTCCCCGGCCATCGGCGACGTGGACGGCGACGGCGCGCCGGAGATTCTCGTGGCGGGTTACAGCGGCGCATTGCATGTCTTCGAACCTGATGGTCGCCTCAAGGAACGCATCCCATTGGCGGGCAGTTCCAACAGCACCGCCACGTTGCTCCCGCTCAAAGAGGGCGGCGTATTGGCCGTCATCCCCCTGTCGGGCGCGCCGGTGCATGCCTTGCGCTGGCCGGAATCGAAGGGGGAGACGGCCATCCTTTGGCCGGAATATCGTTTTGACTCACAGCGGTCGGGCGTGCCCCGGAGGGAAACCCCGCAACCAGTCTTCGATCTCGAAGTGGATTTCGGCGAACTGTATGTTGGGGCAAACGTATTGAAAGCGCTTCTTGATAACCCGGAACGCCGCGTGATCACGGTGTGGCTCGAATCCGCGCGCAATGAAGGAAAACCATCGGAAAGCGTCATCACATCCGATGAGGAACGCATCGAGCACCAACTCTCCTACACCGTGCCGTCGGATCAGGCGATTAATCTATCGCTGGCCTGCACGGTGATGGAAGAGGGCCGCATCGCCGCGCGGCGCGCGCATCGCGCCTATCTTGTGCCGTTTGCAAAGGAAATCAACGATGCCGGGCGCGCCTTGGACGCCATTGAGGCGCTGTTGCCAAACCTGCTGGACCGTGCGGGACCCGAAGAGCGCGCCGTGTTTCTGCGCAATCAGATGGAACTTCTGCGCGAGCGCATCATGGCGGCGGGAACGATGTCTGACAGTGACCGCATTTCCCTGCGCAATGAGGTCGCGACATTGCTTCGGGGCGCGGACGGTCTCCGGAATATAGTGGCAGCCGCCGACCACGCAGCCCAGTCTGGCAACCTCATCGTTGTCTGCGCGGCGAACCCTTGGGCGCCGTTCGGCGGGATGGATGAAATCGCCGAGGGCCGCGTCGAGGCCGCCGAGATGCTGGTCGAGGCCTTTGGCGGCGAGACGGAATCCGCCGCGCTGAACATCTTCAATTGCAGCAGCAAACCGCGGACTTTCCGTGTTGAACTCGACGAATTGGTAATGGGCGGCGCGACCATTCCCGCGCGCGCGGCGGTCACGCTGCACGAAGTGGTGGACGTGCCGACGGAGATGCGCGACTTCTCCGCAGACGCCCTGCCGAAACTGAATCCCGCGCAACTTATCCAGGTTCCCGCGTGGGGCGCGCGGCAATTGTGGCTCAACGTGGACACTGGCGATCTGGACTCCGGCGATTGGACCAGCCGCGTGCGCCTGCGCAGTCTTGATGTCGAACCGCTGGAGGCAACAGCGGACCTGAAGGTGACGGTGTGGGCGGTGCGCATGCCGGAAGAACAACCCCTGCGGCTTTGTCATTGGGGCTATGTGCACACGTCCATGCTCAAGGACTACCCGGAGGAGGCGCTGGACGACCAGGTGCGTCATGGCACCAACGTCTTTGTCGGGCTGTTCTATCCCCAAGCGCAATACGACGAACAGGGCAATTTGGTCGGCGATATTAATTTCACCGCGCATGACGAGTACGTGAAGCGGCATGCGCCGCACGGGATGATCCTCTTTTTCAATTATCAGCATGCGCTGAAAGGCCCCGGCGGCATCGAATCAGAAGCCTATGCGAAAGCCCATATCCAATGGCTGCGCGCATGGGTGGCGCATCTGCGGGAACTGGGCGTGGGCTATGACGGTTTTGCGCTGTATCCCGTGGATGAACCCGGCCTGAGCGACGGTCTCGCCGACCGCCATGTGCTGTTGGGGAAACTGGCGCGCGAGGCCGACCCGAAGATTCTGCTCTACACCGACCCGGTGGGCCGGGTCACCGAAGAGGAATTGCATGCCATGCTGCCCTACGTGGACATCTGGTGCCCGAACCGGAACGGTCTCATCCTTGACAAGACCAATGCGTCCAAACTGGAGATTATCAAAAACTCCGGTGCGACGGTGTGGATATACGAGTGCGATCACAACGCCAAACACCAGTCGCCCCTTGGATACTACCGCGCACAGGCATGGCTCGCCTGGCATCACGACATGACCGGCATCGGCTTCTGGTCCTATTGCACCTCGCAGGATGATCCGTGGTTCGTGCCCTCGCTGCGGCACGATTACCTGCTGGTTTATCCCGGCGACGGCGTCGTAAGCAGCAAACGCTGGGAAGCGGTGCGCGACGGCGTCGAGGATTACGCCATGCTTGCGGCGCTGCGCGAGGCGCTGAAAAATCGGAAGCCGACCGCGAAACCCGATGACATCGAAGCCGCCGAGCGCATACTGACCGACTACGCCGAAGCCGTGGCGCAGTTCTGCGGTCTTGATGATGACGATACTGTTCCCGGCCCCGACGGGCTGCCTGCCGTGCGCCTCGTCTCCGACAAGCGCTGGGAAAAAATCCAGAGCGTTCGCAAAGAGATGGCGCGCTTGCTGGCAGTGCTATAGCATCGAAAAACGACAGGTGGCCTCTATTTCGAATCAAACCGCTTTCTTCAGGAGTTTTGGGTTGTTCGGAAGGAGTTCAATAATTCCTTTTACACTCGCTCCCTCAATAAGTTCCTGCCAATCGCCATCCGGCAGCACAACATGAATGGAGTCGCAGGTAAGATTTACCACGTTGATCAGAACCGTGTCCTCATACGGTGCGGACCGCCACTCAACGCCGAAAGAGACTTTGCCCTCAGGTGTGTGCAAAAGCATGTCGGGGACAATTCCGGCAGCGGCGAGTTCGGGCAGCAGCAGGTCGCGCAGGGCCTCTTGTTTTGGGCGCCCTTCAATAATACTGTCAGGATGCACGGGCATTATGGGACGGCCATATTCATCTTCTATGAGATTGTCCGGACCAGCGGAGATCACACGTCCGCCGCGCGCCTGAAAAGCGCGGATGGCATCGGCGGCCTCGCGTAACACGGTCCGTGCGCCGGCAACCAGCAGGCAATCATAGGTATCCAGGCCGCCGGCCGCCACCTGTTCCTCGGTGACAAATCCGATGGGAACACCACAGAAATTAAGCGCCTCATAGACACGCTCGCGTTCTCCCACGCAGCGCGAATCATGCACCTGCGCCGAGTTGGAGAAGAGTATGGCGACACGGGGCGACGTGTGCTGTATGGGGGCCATTTCATGGGCGAGGCGCATAAGGTCCAGGGCGACCCGGCTCATGGCGGCTGTGCACGCGGCGCGGTGCAGGATGAGTCCCTCAAAATCACTCTTGGGATCATAGGTCCGCGCCCAGGCCCATGTGGTGCTCGCGCCCTGCCCATGCACTGCGCCCTGCCATATCGCCGTATAGATGTGATTGGGGCTGACATAGTCCTGGTGCCGGTCAGGGATGATATGGTTCTCGGTGTTAATCACGGGCGCTTTTTTCATGGCGCGCTGGAGATCATAGTACATGTTCTGGATTTGCCAGTTGCTCTGCCAAGGCTTGCTCCGGGGCACGGGGCCGAAATTACAGTCATTGCCATTAAGTTGACTGAGTTGGGCAAAATCCCATGGGTCGGTTCCCCAGAAGACGGTGCCGCGCCCCCAGAACACCGGCATGACCTTCGCATGACAGGGGAGTTCCGGGGCCATCTCTTGAATAATGTCCACCATCCAGCGGTGCCATGCGGCGAAGTGGTATTGATTGAAACGAACCGCATCGTATAGCACGACCTTGTTCTCCCGGAAATTGAACTGGGGGTGTTCCACCTGCTCAAAATCGGCATAGTCCGCACCGTAGCATTGGTTCAGCGCCTCAATATCCCCATACCGCTCCCGGAGGTAGGTCGTCCACATGGGTTTGCGCCAGGGATCCTTGTCTCCGTGGGAATAATCCGGCTCATTGCTCAGGCAGATGGAGTGCAGCGCCGGGTGGTTCTTGATCATCGGGATGATGGTGCGCAGATATCGTTCATAAATCTCCCGCGCCTGCGGCGCTTCCACGCTGTTCTTCAGAAATGGCGGCACAGGGCCGGGACCGTGGTCTATCTTCAGTTCCGGCCATTGCTCAAATGCCCACGCCGGAAAGTAATGCGGGGACAATAACAGCGCAATGCGGACGCCGTTTTCCGCTGCGCGGTCCAATGCGCCCAGTACGCGCATGGTGATGGGCGTTGTGTCCACGCCATCCTTCAGCACCACACCCGCCGGACCTTGCTCGATCTGGATGATGTTGATGCCGATGCGCCCAAGCACGGGCAGGTCCTGCACGACTTGGTCAAAGTGTCCGTACCCCGTAAAGAAGACCGGCTGGAATACCGTTCCTTCCCCGGTGTCGCACTCCGCCTAGAAAACGCCGTCGCGCACCTCTATCGGTCCCGCCCCCAGCCGGGGCACACACCGATTGGTTTCCATTTCACGCGCGGCGCGGTCAAGCAGCATTTCGATCTCCCGCGCAACCTCGGCGGCCCTAGGCAAACGCCCTTGAGCCACATCCTCGCGTCCGTAATCTATGAACAACGCGCTGATTTCGACATCCGCGCGCGGATAGGCGACGTCCAAACCCCGCGCCTCGGCGTCCGCCAGCGCAGCGTACAAGCCGGGAATGCGCGCCTCCAGGCGCGAGAGAACATCCAGAACGGCTTCCGCGTCCATTGACTCGGCCTGCACCATTCCCAAGAGAACAGCCACGAAGAAAAAGAACATCTTTCGCCATCGCATGATATTGAACCTCGCGTTTATTCGCCCAGGCATACCAATGGAAATAATAGGCGCACCAAACAAACCGTTCAAGGAATACTCACGAGGGCGCTGATGGAATTCTTCCACCCGATGATCTTTATGGATTTTGGAGTGCGCAAGCCCTACTTGCGCTTTTGCGTTCTTGTTCACATAAGCATGGAATGTTATCTGTCAACCTGAAGGTTGTGGTGCTATGAGAGAGAAAGCGCAAGCAGGGCTTGCGCACTCCAAAGCAGCGGAGTTTTGACGGGCGAGACGCCCGTCCCACGTCAAAAACTCGCTTCTTATCCGGCGATTCGGGTTGCATCATTCTATTTGCGGGCAGACTCCGCGTATGTTACCATGGACGCACAAATTGCGGCTGTGGATAGTCTCTGCATCGGAGGCGCAAAAACCGGAGGGATTCCCATGAAAACACGGCAATGTGTTCTTGTCTGCACGATAATCGCGGCCATGGCTGTGGGCGCATTCGCCGAGCCGCTGGACGGCAGAAAAATTATTTTGAATGCGGGAGAGATCAAAAGTATCAATCCGATTGTCGCGGTTCCCTGCGATGCGCCGGAGACGGACGCGGTGATCCGGGTGTTTCAGGAAACCACTGCCAAGACGTTTCCCGCGACTTTGCGCAATGGGGAACTGGTGTTCATCCCGGAAGGCGCGATGCCCGGCGCGGAATTGGCGTTTACGGTGAAGGTGGAGCCGAAGACGGAGCAATACGCTCCCCGGGTGCTGATCCGCAAGGTGGACGATACAAAGATTCTTGAGGTGCTGATTGACGACGTACACTTCACCTCCTACCACTACTCGGAGGAATACAAGAAGCCGTTTCTGTGGCCGGTGAAGACCGAGGGCGGCGTGCATATTACCCGCGATTTTCCCATGGAGACGGAAAGCACGCCGCGTTCTGCGCGGGACCACCCCCATCAGAAATCGCTGTGGACGGCCTATGGCGAAGTGAACGGCGTGGACCTCTGGGGCGAAGGCGGGAATTCTGGCGTGCAGAAGAGCGGGGAACCAACCTGGGGTTCAGGAGACGCCTACGCTTGGATCGCGGTCAAGAACACCTGGCAAGACAAGGACGGCAATCCGATCATCACCGAAGCGCGTGAATACCGCTTCTACGCCACCCCCGAAACGGCGCGGATGCTGGATGTGCAGATCACCTTCACCGCTGACCATGGTGAGGTGATTTTCACCGACACCAAGGAGGGCGGCATCATGTCCGCACGCATGACGCCGGACATCTCCGGCGCGCGGGCAGTGATCACCAACGCGCACGGCGATGAGGGCGAGGGGCAGTGCTGGGGTAAGCCGTCCCCGTGGTGCGATTATTCCGGCGAGATCGCGGATGTGGGTTGGCGCGGTCTGACGATTTTCGATCATCCCACGAATCTGCGCCACCCGACTTCGTGGCACGTGCGCGGCTACGGCCTGATGGGCGCGAATTGCTTCGGCTGGTCCTATTTCGCGGAGAAGGACTACAACAAGGGTCTGTTTCCGGCGGAACGCGGCGATTACACCTTCGCACCGGGCGAGAGTCTCACGTTCAATTACCGCGTCTATGTGCATACCGGCGATGTCAAGGCGGCCTCCGTGGCGGACCGCTACGCGGATTACGCCGCGCCGCCTGCGGCGCGCTGGGCGGAGTGATTGCCGGCGTGTGGGAGTGAAGATACCGTGGCGGGCGCGTCGGCGCGTCCAGGAGAATAAAATCATGCATGACAAGACGCGGGTGGGGG
>CAZLII010000032.1:0-14337 GCA_964559065.1 uncultured Nitrospirales bacterium
TGTCGAGCGCCGGTGTCGGCAGCACGGCCGCATCGTCGGGTTCGGCGGCGCTGGCCGTTGGACTTCCACTGGCTTTGCCTGGCATGCGGGTTATCTCGTAGGCCCGAATGCCATTCATGCCCGCAATATCCTCGCGGTTCCAGGCGAGATTCATCGCATGCAGCGCCCGCTCGAATTCGTTTGCAGGCGGAAAGCGATACACAAAATCCTCCAACAACACCCATGCATTTTGGTCGGGATTCGCCTCAAGATGCCGGGCGATGCGTTCGCATGCGCTGCGATAGGAGGGGACCAGCAGAACGGGCGCCGGAAGCCCGCCGTACAGGCCAAGCATTTGGTCGGATAGGATCATGCCCCGTAGAAGAATCAGATCCCCCGGCGCGGCGCGCTGCTGCAACAGCCGCGCCGCCGACCGCCAATCGGTGCGCGTTGTCGCTGGAAGAGACACGGAAATCTGGTATGCGTAGGTCATTGCAAGCGCCAATGCAAGCAGAAACCGGGCAGGCTTCGGCGTCGCCCGCGCAATGATCCAGCCGATGAACATGTAGAGGCTGAATGAAAAATAACTTGAATAACGCGGCAGGATGCATGGACGCCAAAGCAGGGACAGCGTCAGCATCGCCGCCATGGGAACAAAGAGAACGAAGAGGGGAAACAGCGCCTCACGCCGCGCAAGGAATGCCTCCCGGCGCCGTTCGCTCAAGAGGGAATATGTCAGAAAAGCAATAACCCCCGCAGTGGCGCTTACTGAAAACAGCACCACGGCCCAATCAAAAAAACCATGCAGTTGCAGCAGGTCTTGCCCGATCCTCTGTCCCAGGAACTCCCACGTCTGGCCTTGGTAAAGAAACGGTTCGGTCGTCATGGCGGCGTCATAGCCGAAAAAAGTGAATAACGCCTCCCGTGGAGACGGCAGGCGCATGAAAAAATCATCCGCCGCCGAGTGAACCTGTTCCATATGTGATCTGAGCCACAAGTACGGCGACAGGCATATTGTGGTGTTCGCCGCCCACCATGCGAGGGTTGTGCGGCGCCATTTCTTTAAGTCCGCACCCCCATCGAACCAGAACAAGGCCACGTAGACAAACTCGGCCATGATGAATAACAGGCCAAAGAAGTAACTCCACGCCAAGCCAAAGTTGGCCGCGCCGGCCAGGGCAAGCCAGCCGCGATGTCGCTCGGAACAGCCCCGCGCCACCGCGTAGATCGAGACCACCACCAGCAACTCCATCAGGGCATTGGGCCGGACGCCCTGCGCGATCCAGATATGCGACGGCGAAACCGCGAGGCAGGCCGCCGCTATCAGACCCGCCTTCACCCCATAAAACCGTCGTCCCAGCGCGAACAGCAGCGGGATTGATCCCAAGCCCGCAAAAACGCTCAACAGGCGCATCCCGGGGATATTATCCGGCCCGAACAGACGCGTCCAAAGGTATAGCGCCACATAGTACCCGGGAACATTATCGGGGATGAGAAACTGAACGCGGGCCAGGTATCCGCCCAATGTTGCGGCGCGCAACGCCCGTCCGCCCGCTGTATATTCATCCCACCAGATGGACTGCTCATCAAGCCGGTAAAGGCGCAATAACGCCCCCACAGCAACAATGACAGTGAGCGCCAGAAAGACATGCCAAGACTTCATCGTATCGGGTGCGTCTTTCCCGAAAATGCAAGCCTTTTGCCTCGGTTCCATTCGCACGAGTATACCTTGCCCTGCCATACGCCACAACCAATAGCGCCCGGTGGCGCGGGCATTCTCTTGGGGCAATCGCACCTTTGGCCGCATCCCCGGCATTGCGGGTCAGAGGATGCGCTTGAGCAGGGGAAGGCGGCGGATGGCGTCGGCGAACAGAAAGCAGGGGATGACGGCCACGGGCCACATGAGAATGATTTCGGGAATCCTGCCGAGCGAGAAGAAGGTGAAGAGGTAGGTGGGCGCGGCAATGAAGAAGGCGTGAAGGATGTAGGCGGTGTATGAACTCTTCGCCATGCGGCGGGTGAAGGGGGTGGACGCATTGAAGCGGTCCCTGAAAAGGACGATGAGTTTCATGTTGATGCCCACGAAAAGGATGGGTTCCCACGCGGCGTAGGCGTAACATTGCCAGGTCAATCCGCCCCAGAAGGTGTAGGGGTCGCCCCCCTGCATCTCGTTCAACGCCATGACGACGGGCATCAGGGCGATGGCGGCGAGGGAAACGTAAAACCAACGGTTTGCCTGGGCGACGCTCAGGTTTGCAAACCAGTCCGAACGCCGCGCCATGACCCCGAACATGAACGCGCAGACATAGAGCGGGAAATAGCCCAGGCGGAGGTGATAAACGCCATGCGTGAGGGGTTGCCACTGGCGGAACAGAAAGGTAAAGACGCCGATGCCGATGATGAACAGAAGGACTTGCCGGTCGCTGGGCAGGGGGTATCGCCGGGGCGTGCGCCCGAAGAACTGCGTCGTGAGCCGGAATATCAGATAGATGCTCTCAAACACCAGCAGCGAAAACGTGAACCATAGGGGTCCCGGGCTTGTCCGGCGCAGGAAATTGGCGGCAAAGAATTCGATGAACCCCTCCTCAATCCTTCCCTGAAAACAGCGGACCATGAACAGTAGAACCAGGCTCAGCACATAATAATAAAAAATCAGCGGTATGCCCAGGCGGGCCAGACGGCGGCGCATGAACGGCCACGGGCCTTTGAGGTCGTAGGACGGCGCGGTGAAGAACGCCGCGATCAGAAAAAACGAACTCATGAAGAAGGCCTGGGTGACCCCCGCAAACATGGTCGTCAGGATTTCGGTAATCACCCCGCCGGGTTCATGAACGATGTACATCCATCCCCCCGGAGAACCGTAGGCGGCGTTCACATGATGGCATATGACCAGCACGGTCAGGCTGGTCCGCAGATTGTCCAGGTATGTGAGCCGGTCCCGCTGCACGGGCGCTGTTGCGGCAACTTTGCCAATCGCGGGGTGGCCGACGCTCTGATCATCTTCACCCATTCGGTCAGAATCTCCTCGTGAATTGCCGACCCCCTTTCGCCCGGCGGAGGTAATCTACCAGAGCGTAATGCAATGCGCAAAAAAAGGATCGGCGCGGGCCGGAACAGATATCGCACCCATCATGCGCGGGATGCTACAGAATCATCGCAGCAATCACGGCGATGGCGAGGGCCGCGGCGACACCTTGCACGAAGGTGCCGAGGGTTTGCAGGCGGTAGCCCTGGCCCATGCTCATGTTGGAGAATTGTGTGACGACCCAGAAGTAACTGTCGTTGGCGTGGGAGACCATCATGCCGCCCGCGCCGATGGCGACCACGCACAGGGCTGTCGCGGCGGGGCTGTCCAGCCCCAGCGCGGGCAGCAACGGCGCGACCAGACCCGCCGTCGTGATCATGGCCACGGTGGAGGACCCTTGGGCGGTCTTGATGCCGGCGGCGATGAACAGCGGCAGCCACACGCCGATGCCCTCATAGCCCGTCAGGCCCGACCCGATAACGTCGGCGATGCCGGATTCCTGGAGGACTTTGCCGAATGCGCCGCCCGCGCCCGTGATGACGATGATCGGCGCGGCGGCCGCCACAGCCTGGCCCACCCACCCCGACACGGAAAGCAGTCCCCAATCGAAGCGTTTCGGGAGCAGAAACGCGGTAAGCGCGCCGATCATCAACGCGACCACCGGCTGGCCCAGGAATCCAATGATCACCGCTGCTTCTCCCGCACCCAGCGGCTTGGCCGGCAGTTCGGCGATGGACCGCGCAAGGATGAGCAGCAACGGTAGCAGAATCGGCAGCAGGGCTTTGTGGGTGGACGGCGGTTTCGCAGCCTGTTCCGGGATTGCCATTGCGTTGGCATCGGGGGCGTCACCATCCGGGGCAATGTTGACCCGGGCCGCCACGAGCGCCGCGAAGCCCCACCCTGCCAGCGCGGCGACCATTGCCACGATCACGCCCCACAAAATGACCAGCCCCAGGTCGGCGCCGAGCACGCCCGCCGCGCCCACCGGCCCCGGCGTCGGCGGGATCATCGTGTGGGTGGCATACAGCCCCAGGCTCAGGGCGATGGCGCCCGCCGCGAGCGTGCTTTTCGCGCGGCGCGCAAGCGCCTTATTGACCGGGGAAAGCAGGACGAACGCGGAGTCGCAGAAAACCGGGATGGACACGACATAGCCGACAAGGGTCATGGCGAGGGGAGTATGCCTGGGGCCGGTGAGCGCCAGCGCGCTCTCGGCGATCCGCATGGCGCCGCCGGATTTTTCCAGAAACACCCCAATAATCGCCCCAAACAGAATGACCAGACCGATGTTGCCAATGGTCCCGCCAAAACCCGCATTGATCGCTGCGATCACCGCGCCGGGCGACATGCCGCCCAGAAGGCCGTAGGCAACTGCGGTTACGATCAGGACCAGCAATGGGTGCACTTTGAAGCGGGCCGTCATGCCGACAATAAACAGCACCGACAATGCCAACAATACAAGCAGCCACATGGTTCCTCCCGTGAAGGCGACGCCGCATCTGCTGCGCTGCGACGCGCCAGCCCAGTATAAAGGAAAGTAATGGTCTTCCGGGAATCCGGCGCGCGTCAGGATTCGGCGACTTGAGAGCCTCCTTGCCGGAGATGGGTCATGTGCGCCCATGAGTGAAGAAAAATCCGAACGCCGTAAATCAGGGAGGTATTTAGTTGACTTTTTCCCCCATATCCAGCAAACTAAAGGGGAGATTGGGGTTATGGGTCCCCGTCATGAATGACGGCGGGGTGTGTGCGGAGCATGATCGCATGCTTAAGATGTCGAAACGCGGATAACAGAGGGAAGGATCATTTTCCATGTCGCGCGTCTGCGGTCCCATTCTAGCACTGTGTGCCCTACTGGGTTGTGTAATTTTGGCCACGGGGTGTCCGCCGGTTCCGGCCGGTGACAAACCGAACGCCGCATTTACCGCATCGCCGGTGGAGGGCTATGTCCCGCTCGAAGTGCAATTCAACGATACATCGTGGGCGGGAGCGTCGCCGATTGTGTCCTGGATGTGGAACTTCGGCAACGGCTACACCAATACGTATCAGCGCAACCCGAAGATTACTTACATGGAACCGGGTGAATACACCGTGTCGCTGACGGTGACGACGGCGCGCGGCAGCAGTACGCTCACCAGAGAAAAGTATATTGTGGTGCGCGAGCGCACCAGTTTCCAGGCGATTGGCCCGGAGGGCGGTTCGGTGGAATCGCGCGGGCTGCGGCTCACGGTGCTGCCGACGGCTTTGGAGCACGAGGTTGTCTACGGGATGCGCGAAGAGCGCGATCCCTTCCTGGCAAACGCCTTTGAACCGATGACCATCATTTCCCATGCCTTTACACTCACGCACAACAATGCTTCACCGCGCGTGTTCGCGTCGGTGCTCGGCGATGCCGTGCGCCCGGCCACTCTGGAAATACCGTTTGTGCCCGACGGCGTGCCGCCGGCGGACCGCATTACGGCGAAAATCCAGATTCTGGCACGGCTGGAGAACGGACTGATTGTGCCGATTCCCGGCGAGGTGATCGGCAACAAGGTGGTGGCGCGCGTGATGCGGCTTCCGGCGCGGGCCACCTATGCCGTGGCGTACCGACCTGATTGCGAAGCGGTCTCGCTGGCGATTTCCGGGGAAGAGAAAGCCCCGACACTGTTTGACTGGAGCGACAGTTGGCGGGTCTTCGTGAGCCGGGAAATGCTGCAACAGTTGACCGCGCTGCGCCTGGGCACGTTGACAAACACCGCCCCATACTACCGCAGGAATTTCTCAGACACGCAATTGCAGGCCACCGCTCAGATAATTAACGAGGCTGTGGCGTCCGTTCACGCGGAGTATGCCGGCGCAGGGATGCGCAGTCCCGCCCTGGTGACCGAAGCCGGTGCATACACCCTGATGCTCTACAACATGAGCGAGACCTACTCGGAGACGTTTCCGAGTTTCCAGCGGCTGGCGTGTCGCGACAGTTTCTTCGGGCATATCGTGGTGGACCCCCGGCAGTTGATCGCCGTCTCGGCGCGCAACGCGCGCGAAGCCACCACCGATGAAGGCAAGGACCTGGCGCAGGAGTACAACTTCGCCAATGCATTC
The DNA here is from genome assembly GCA_964559065.1 of uncultured Nitrospirales bacterium. Taxonomy (GTDB): domain Bacteria; phylum Hydrogenedentota; class Hydrogenedentia; order Hydrogenedentales; family CAILVY01; genus CALEDJ01. The sequence continues at coordinate 6,083 of CAZLII010000032.1, forward strand.
GCCCAGACCCTGCTGGAAGTGTGCTTCGACGGCTATGATTACCCGAAGATCGCCGGCATGAGTCCGGGCGATCGCGACCCGCGCGGCAATCCCACGCCGGTGGATTTCCTCGCGGGACTGCGCATCGGACTGGGCGTGTATGCGGGCCAGACGGCCGACGGCCTGCCCGTCGCGCGCGGCTTTGAGCCGAATGAATACGGGTTGCTTTCGCATCCCCTCTTCTTCCCCTTTGATTATGTGCTGCCGGGCTACGCGGCCGCCGGGCAGGAATTCTTCTTCTATGCGCAGAATCGTTACGCCGGCGAACAGCCGCTGGAATGGATTGCGGGGCGCGCGCCGCTTTCAAGGGGGATTCTGGAGGAAATTCGCGCCTCCTTCGCCGCAATGCCGTATGGCGGGGCGCGGCTCTCCTTCGAGAAGGCGCTGGAGGAAAGCGCCAAGGCCGTTGACCGCGCCATGCGCAATAATCTCGGCATATCGCTGTCCACGGCCTATTGGGATTTTGCGCGGGACAGGGCGGTGGAAAACATGCCTGAAGCGGCGCTGCGCCCCAGCGACGCCGCGCGCGACATCTTCTCCCTCAATACCGACCGTTTTGCGCCGCCGGCCGTGATCACCAAGTCGCTGCCCGCGCCCTCTGACCGGTTGCTCGTGACGGCCGCTTCGGAACAGGCGCTGCACGACATTGCACCCCTGTCCAGCCGCGCCGTCCGCATTCAGGTCAATCCGCTGGCCACTGAACTTATCCTGCGCTTCAATGCCGACGAGTGGGAACCGGACGAGCATGGCAACAGCCTCGGCGTGGCGGTGTATCGGGAGGGCATGCCCGGCCTGGAATTGGCCACCCAAGGGCTGGATGAAGATGAGGATGGAATCCCCGAAACGCTGTTCATCACGGGATTCGCCCCGCATCCGGAAGATTGCTATGATACGGTCACGGTGCTTATCAGCAACCTGAGCCTGACCGCTCGAAATTCAGTCAACATCATAGCGGAAAGTTTTGCGGAACTGTTGATTGACGAGTCGGACGTGCTGGACCTGTATGTGAACACCTGCGACCCGAATTACGACTATTACCTGGAGAACGCCGCCAGCCTGCCCGCTTATGGCGTGACCAGTTATGTGCTGAACATGACCTCCGGCGCCTGGCGCGGCGCGCACGAAGTCGTGCAGCCCCTGCTGTGGCGCCATTACGTCACCATCGTGGAGCCGCCCGTGGTCCTTTCCGACACGGCGCTGCTGATGGTCACCGGCGGCAGCGTCACCTCCATGCCGTCCGCGGCCTTCGCCCAGTTGATGTTGCCGTTCAGCCTTTCCACCGGCTCCGTGGTCGCGGTCATTCAGACCGTGCCCAACCAGCCGACGTTATTTGTCGAGGAAACGCGCGGCCGTTCCGAGGACGCGATCATCGCCTACAGTTACGACAAGTACATGAACGGCTTTGCGGAAGGCCGCGCCGACATGACCTGGCCCGCGCTGCTTCCCATGACCCGCGCCGCCGTGCGCGCCATGGACAGCATCCAGGATTTCATGCTCAACGAAAAACCGGGCGCATCGGTGCGGATCAACAATTTTGTGGTCACGGGCGCGTCCAAGCGCGGCTGGACCACCTGGCTCACCGCTGCGACCGACCCCCGCGTCACGGCCATCATGCCCATGGTGATTGATGTGCTGAATATGGAGGCGCAGATGGCGCACCACTACAGCGCCTACGGGTTCTACTCCAGCGCCATTCAGGACTATGTGGACATGCAGATTTTCGAGCGGTTCGGGCTTCCGGAAGGCGATTCCCTGCTCAAGATCGTGGACCCCTACGCATACCGCCAGCGGCTGACCATGCCCAAGATGATTGTCAATTCCACCGGCGACCAGTTCTTCCTGCCGGATTCTTCCCGGTTCTATCTGGGCAATCCCGACCCTGCGGACAATGTGCCCGGGGAAAACAACCTCTACTATGCGCCGAACACGGACCATGGCATATCCTCCAGCGACCGGCTCAGCGCCGATGTCGGCGCGTATAACGCCTTGCTCGCTTTCTATAATGCCTTCTTGCGCGGCGTGGAGCGCCCGATGTTCCACTGGGCCGTTGACAGGGAGAATGGAACCATCACCGTGTACACGGAGGAGCGTCCCAAGACGGTGAAGTTGTGGCAGGCCACCAACCGGAGTGCGCGCGACTTTCGCCTGGCCACCATTGGCGAGGCGTGGAGCAGCACGGAACTCAGCCCCTACTGTGAGGAAGAAGGTGAAGACGAAGGCGAGGAGGAAATCGAGATGAAGCAGGTCGAGGGCGAAGACGAGGAAGAATGCGACAGCGGCGTGTATGTCGGCGCGGTTGAGATTCCTGAAGAAGGACAGGGGTGGACCGCCTTCCTTATCCAGTTAATTTATGCCGGCCCGGACCACAACCTGGAAGATGTGGATTTCGGCGTCTCCACCGAGGTGGTTGTCGTTCCTGACGTATACCCGCCGGCGGAATCCCGCTGACTGGCAATGCAACAGTGAAAAATCGTCGAGACGCCCCCTCCGGAGCGTCTCGACGATTTGTGGGCAAGTTTCTACGTACTCCAGTTCGTAAATTCGGTGACGTATTTCTGTCGTCCGAAGGGTATCACCGCATCGGCATTGCGAGTGAAGCGGCACAACGTGCGGCTGAGCGCAGCAATCCTGAACAGATAACAAGGATTGGCGCTGATATGGAGTGCGCCGTCTGTTCGGCGCTTTGGCTGGGTTTTCCAAGCCGCCCTCCTCAATCCAGCCAAAGCGCCGAACAGACGGCGCACTCCAAATAATTGAAAAGCCTGACATATCAGTATCTCGCAATGACGGGCTTACGCATATGTGCTGTCCACAAAACACGTCATAGTATTTACGAATACATGAACTGCGTTCCCCCTGGTCGTAGGCATCCAGGCGTTCTTCCGATTCCTCCGCCCACTGACTGTCAACCGAGCGCCGCCTGTTAGGGTCAAAACTTGCCGGCAACGCTTCAATCAGCGCCCTACGTTCTACAGGGGGCAAAACCAGCGCCTCGTCGAATAGTGATTGTGTTGCGCCAGTCATGGTCTGCATCTCCTGTTTGGAATTCATTGTAACATAGATGAACCCGTTTCTCGCTCTTGTCTTCTTCCCGGCGCTTCGCGCCACCCCCTTCAAAAGGGGATTTTTGGGGCAGTCGGATATTACGCTTCGTCTCTCCCGTTAGCGAAGAAAATGCGGGACATTTTCACGACAGCGTTGTCATTTCGAGCGTAGCGAGAAATCTTCACACAGGCCAAGATTTCTCGGTCGCCAGGCTCCCTGCTAAGAAAGTTCGCCATGTTTTGGCCGATTGAAGTGGATTCCAATGGTTCCTGGTCTCCACCCCCAATCCCCGTCCGACTGGTCCGACTGGTCCGAATCGCCGGAGTGCTGCCAAGTATGCGGCGCGGGAGCGCCGCGGTGGTGCGTTACACCGCAGGAGCGGTGTAACGAGGGAATAAAGGGAACCCCCTTTCTTTTGTGAATCGCCGCCGAAGGAGGTGGGGGACTCGCAATGACCGATTGTGGATCGTGATTACCTCAGTCGGCGGAAATGTTACGCGGTCAGAAACTGTCGGACGTATCCAGTTTGATGTGTTCCGGGTCCTTATCGCGGCCTTGGATATAGGGACCGGTGATCATCTCCCGGTAGGTGCATCCTGGCCCGACCATGGGGTACACGAAGGCGTATTTGTCGGTCATGACTTCCAGAAAAGCGGGGCCTTTGAAGGCGATGAATTCGCGAACCGCCTCCTCCACTTCCTCCACTTTTTCCACGCGGCGGGCAAACTTGAAGCCGTCGGCCTCGGCGGCTTTCACGAAATCCTTCTTGTGCAGTGACTTGTCGGTGCCGGACAAGCGCCCTTCAAAATAGAGCGACTGCCATTGCACAACCATACCGTCACCGAGATTGTTGAGCAGGAGAATCTTGACGGGCAGGTCGTAGGTGGTGCAGGTCTCCATTTCCCCAAGATTCATGCGGATGCTGCCGTCGCCGTCCACGTCAATGACGATTTTGTCGGGATGGGCGAGTTGGGCGCCGATGGCGGCGGGCAGGCCGAATCCCATGGTGCCCATGCTCCCGGAGGTCAGCCAGGCGCGGGGATGCTTGAAGTCAAAGTATTGTGCGGCGAACATCTGGTGCTGTCCGACGCCGGTCGCGATGATGGCTTCGCCTTTGGTGAGTTGGTTGACCAGTTCGAGCACCATCTGCGGCTGAATTTTGTCACTTTCGCGGTTGTAATTCATGCGATGCGTCTGTTTCATTTCCTTCACGTGGCGCAGCCAGGCCGCATGGTCGGGGTGATAGTCCTTGCCGGCTTCCAACAAGTCCAGCAGGGCATCGCGGGCATCGCCCACATGATGCCATTGAACGGGTTTCACCTTGCTGATTTCCGCCGCGTCAATGTCAATGTGGGCGATCTTCGCGCGGCGCGCGAATTCTTTGGGCATGCCGGCGACGCGGTCGTCGAAACGGGCGCCGACAGTGATGAGAAAGTCACAATCTTCCACCGCGTAATTGGCATATGCCGTGCCGTGCATGCCCAGCATGTGGAGGGCGAGATCGTCCGTGGTGTCCATCGCGCCGATGCCCAGAAGCGTGGTGACGACGGGAATCTGGAAGCGCTTGGCGAATAGCCGCAATTCCTTGGCGGCGTTGCTGTTGATGACCCCGCCGCCAGCGTAAATCAGGGGCCTTCTGGACGCCTTCAGCAGGCCGAAAAAGGCATCCGCCTTTTCCCTGTCAATGCGGGAGGCTTTGAGCATCTCGATGCGCGCATTGTAGCCGTGAAAGGGCAGTATGCCCTCGCCCTTAAAAACACCGATGCAGTTCTGCACATCCTTGGGCACGTCAACCACCACCGGACCTGGCCGTCCGGTGCGCGCGATGTGAAATGCCGTGCGGATCGTTGCTTCAAGTTCGTTTTCGTCCTTCACCAGAAACACGTGTTTCGCGCAGGGACTCATAAGATTGAAGACCGGCGCTTCCTGGAAGGCGTCGCTGCCAATGACGGGGCGCGCCACTTGCCCACAAATCAGGACCATGGGAATGGAATCGGCCATGCAATCGCGGATGGGCGTGGTGCTGTTGGTGGCGGCAGGGCCGGAGGTGACCAACGAGACGCCCACTTTACCCGTGGACCGGGCATAACCTGCCGCCATGAAGCCCGCCCCCTGCTCATTGGCCGGGACGATCAGGGCGATTTCCTTGCCGGGATGCTGACGGTTCCACCGGAACACCGCGTCGTAGGTGGGCAGAATCGCCCCGCCGCTGTAACCGAAAATGGTGTCCACGCCTTCATCGCAAACGACTTGAATGATCATGTCAGCGCCGCTCATGCGCGTGCCGGCAAGGGGATGTTTCACTCTCTTTGTCTTGTGTTTCGCCACCGTTTTCGCCATGCTCATGCGTCAATCTCCTGCAGAAGCAGCCGTATCGGGAATTCTCTTCCGGGTGTCTCCCGTCCTGAACGGCATTTATTGCTATTTCTTTTTCATGCACACTTGCCAGGGAGCACTGGTCAAACTCCGGGGAGGGTTGAAACCATTGTCGCTGTCTCCCCGGAATGATAACAAAAACCATTCCCTGTCCCTATTCATTCCGGATTTCTTTCAAGAAAGTGAGCGCCGCAATGGGGTTGCGGCGCTCATTGGAGTCACTTCTCAGTGTGAAAAGGAGTCTATTTCTCCTCCTCCGATGCGGGCGCCGCGTCCTCTACCGGCGCCTCCGGTACGGCAGACATGGGGGGCTCCTCCGCTGGCGCGTTGTCTTCTGTCACCGGCGCAAATTCCGTATCCGCGGAAAGATCGGTTTCCGGTTTCGTTGTCGGTGCGGCCTCCGTCTCCGGAGCCGGTGCGGCTTCTGCCTCCTCCATCGGTGCGGCCTCCGCGTCCGGGGCCGGGGCGGCTTCTGGTTCCGCCATCGGTGCAGCCTCCGCGTCCGGGGCCGGGGCGGCTTCCGCCGGCTGTATATTTTCCTGTTGCGTGGCTTCGGTCCGCGCCTTTTCAGCGGCTTCCGCCTCGGCGCGCCGGCTGACCACGGCCATCATTTCATGGGCGACATCAGCGAGACTGCGACCGGCTTGAATCATATTGGAAGGCAGTGCGCCGCGAATTGCCGCTGTCACATCCACCTGACCGCCTTCGCCATGTTCATCCATCAGTTGCTTGTCCAGGTCACGCTGGTATTCGCGAATACTCAAGCCGATCTTGCGCTCCACCGGGCTGATGCTGATGACCTTGGCCATCACCTTGTCGCCGATGGCAAGCACCTCTTCGGGTTTCTGGACCCGTTCGTTGGACAATTCACTGACGTGGATAAGCCCTTCGATGCCGTTTTCCAGCCGGGCGAATGCGCCGAAACTGACCAGTTTGGCGATTTCGACCTCGGCGTGCGCGCCAATCGGGAGCCGCTCGATAACCGCGAGCCAGGGATCGGTTTCCAACTGCTTGAGGCCGACGCTGATCTTCTCCGCCTCCGGATCAATGCTGAGAATCTTGACTTCGATCTCCTCGCCTTTGCTCAGCATTTCCGCCGGATTCGTGATCTTCTTTGTCCAAGACAAATCGCTCACGTGCAACAACCCGTCAATGCCTTCTTCAATCTGGACAAACGCCCCATAGTCCGTCAGATTGCGAACAACGCCCTTGACTGTCGAGCCGATGGGATATTTTTCGCCCAACTGCTTCCAGGGATTGGGCTGGGTCTGCTTGATGCCGAGGGCGATTTTTTCCTCATGCGGGTCAACGCTGAGGATCATGACATCCACTTCGTCGTCAATGTTCAGCATTTCATTGGGATGGCGGACGCGCCGCGTCCAACTCATCTCGCTGACATGGACCATGCCTTCGATTCCCGGCTCAATCTGGACAAAGGTGCCGTAATCCGTCATGCTGACCACGCGCCCGCGCACCACGCTGCCCACAGGATAGCGTTCCAACGCCGTTTTCCAGGGATTCTCGGTCCTCTGCTTGATGCCGAGGCTGATGCGTTCCGTCTGTGGGTCAAAACTGAGGACCATGACTTCGACCTTCTGGCCGACCTGCACGATTTGCGAGGGGTGTTTCACCCGGCCCCAACTCATGTCGGTCACGTGCAACAAACCGTCAATGCCGCCGACATCCACAAAGGCGCCGAAATCGGTAATGTTCTTCACTTCGCCGGTCAGGATGGCGCCGACCTCGATGGTTTCGAGCAGTCGCTGTTTCTCGTCCGCGCGTTGCTCCTCGAGCAGTTTGCGGCGGCTCACCACCACATTGCGCCGGCGGCGCGTCAACTTGATGATCTTGAACTCCATCCGCTGTCCGATGAACTTCTCGAGATCGCCGGTCGGACGGAAGGTCAATTGGCTGGCCGGCATAAAGGCGTCAATGCCGATATCCACCTTCAGGCCGCCCTTCACCCGCCGGGTAATCACCCCTTCAATCACGCCATCTTCTTCGTAAATTTTCTGGATGTTTTCCCAATTCTTAATCCGGTCCGCTTTGATTTTCGACAGCACCGGCATGCCATTCTCGTTTTCCGGCTCTTCAATATAGAAATCGAATTCATTGCCGACAACGAGCATCTCCGGTTGAGCAAACTCCACCACATCCACCACCCCCTCGCTCTTGTATCCGATATCCACCAGCACCCGGTCGTCGCCGATTTCCACCACCGTCCCGCGAACAACTTCCCCTTCCTTGAAATTCTGCACCGCCTGGTCCAGCAAGGCGCCCATGCTTTCCTGCGCCAATTGCTCTTCCAGTTCCCGCTCCAGATCGTCCAATTCGATCTCGTTGGCCCCGGCCATCGCCGTGGCGCCATGTTCCTTGCCGACCAGTTCGTCACTCATAACTCAATGCTATCTCCTTTACATCATGGGATTTGCCGTGTAAGCACGACAGACATACAGGGTAGCAAAAAACAGGTCATGAGGTCAAATTTCCCATCATCGGACCGATGGCCTGTCGGCGTCATTGCTTGGAAATCAGCCGGATTGTGGCAAAAATCAACCCCGTTTTCAGGTAACATTTTAGCCGACTGAAGTAATCACTATGCATAACCCTGTCATTGCGAGTCCCCCACCGCCTTCGGCGGCGATTCGCAGTAGAAAGGGACACACTTTTTAGCAGCGAAGCAAAGCGAAGCGTGCCAATCTGGATACCCAGTGCGCCTCAGGTTGCTTCACTCAGCGGTGCTGTGCGCCACTTCGCTCGCAATGACGAAAAGAAAGCGTTATGTGTGTTGATTC
>CAZLII010000033.1:0-14305 GCA_964559065.1 uncultured Nitrospirales bacterium
CGCCACAAAACACGCCGCCGTGACGACCGCCGCCAACCCCGTGCGCGCACCCGCCGCCACGCCCGTGGCGCTTTCAATGTAACTGGTCACCGTGGAAGTGCCGAGCAGCGCGCCGGTGCAGGTGGCGAGCGCGTCGGCGAAAAATGCGCGCTCCGCGCGCGGCAGTTTTCCGTCTTCCTTGATATACCCCGCTTGGGTGCCCACGCCCACCAGCGTGCCGACGGTGTCGAAGAGGTCCAGGAAAAAGAAAAGTAGGATTGCCACCAGCGCATCCTGCCACCGCGCAATCAGTTCGCCGAAATTCAGGCGGCCTACAGTTGCCAGTGAGAGCGGCGTGCGTTCCAGATGAAACGGCAGCACGCCCGTCGCCAGCCCTGCCGCAATGGTGGCCAATAAGCCCACGAGGATGGCCCCGCGAAAGCCCCGTGCCATCAGCGCCGCGGTGAAAAGCACGCCCGCCAGCGTCAGCAGCGGCGCGCCGTGGTGCAGGTCGCCCAGTTTGACCATCGTGCTGGAACTCAGCACCACAATGCCCGACCATTGCAGCCCCACGAACGCGATAAACAGCCCGATGGCCGGTCCGATGGCGTTTTTCAGGCATTCCGGAAAGACTTCCAGGATTTTCTCGCGGGTGCGAAAGACGGAAATAACCATGAAGATGACGCCGGAGATGAACACAATCGCCAGACCCGCCTGCCAACTGAAGCCCATGCCGAGGCAGATGGTGAACGAGAACAGGAAATTCTCGCCCATGCCCGGCGCAAGAGCAAAAGGATAACGCGCAATCAGGCCCATGAAGAGGCAGCCCAGCGCCGCCGACAGGCAGGTCGCCACCAGCACCGCCCCGAAATCCATCCCCGCCATTGCGAGCACGGTCGGCTGTACAAAGACAATATAACTCATCGTGGCGAAGGTGGTCAGGCCGCCGATCAGTTCCCGGCGCATGGTCGAACCCGCCGCATGTACCCCGAAAAAACGCTCGAGATTAGATATCATACGCTTGGTTTCCCGTGGCAATGGCGCAATCCCAACAAACGTTGTCCGCCGAAACACCCCCGGCTCCCCATCACTGTTGTGACTGGAGGCATTGTACGCGCGGTGGTGATGTCGCCGCAAGGGCCTGTCGGTGCACTCAGACATTGTATGTTGTTCACGCTTTAGCGTGCCGGCATAACATATTTACCTCAGGTTTGTGACTCACCCCGGCACGCTGAAGCGTGAACAACATACGCACGCTAAAGCGTGAACAACATGCTTTTATGCTATACTTCTTCTCCCTTTGGGCCGGGGTTTGGAAGAGGCGCATGGTGGGAAAGGACGGCCCACAGTGGTTTCCGGCGCTTTGTATGCTTACTATGGTGGAGTCGCAAGCGGCGTGGGGGCGCTGAACTACCCAGGGAGGTCGAAGTAGATGGCTGGAAAGAAAAAGACGGAAAAGTCGGATGTGGCAAAACTCGTACTGCACGGTAAAGAATATGAGTTACCGGTTTTTGTGGGTACGGAAAACGAGGTCGGGATTGATATCAGCCGCCTTCGGGAAATGACCGGCGCGATCACCTACGACCCGGGATACATGAATACAGGCTCATGCAAGAGCGCCATCACGTACATTGACGGGGAAAAGGGTATTCTGCGTTATCGGGGCTATCCCATCGAGGATTTGGCCGGCAAAATGCGCTTTTCCGCGGCGGCTTATCTCCTGATATATGGGCATCTGCCCAATGAAGAAGAGTTCCTGGAATGGCGGCGCGCCCTGACCCGGCACAGTTTCATCCACGAGAGCCAGATCAACTTCTTTGATCACTTTCATCCGATGGCCCACCCCATGAACATTCTGGGTTCCATGGTCTCTTCGATGTCGTCGTTCTACCCATATGACGCCGAGGACCCCGATCACATTGACCTCAATGTCAAGCGATTGGTGGGGCAGGTGAAGACAATTGCCGCCTTTTCCTACAAAAAATCCATTGGCGAGCCGTTCATTTACCCGCGCACGGACCACAGTTACTCGGCAAACTTTTTGCGGATGATGTTCGCAACGCCCGCCGAGGAATACGAAGTGCCCAAGGTTATGGAGGACGCGCTGGATGTGCTGCTCATCCTCCACATGGACCACGAGCAGAATTGCAGCACCTCAACCGTTCGGATGGTCGGCAGCAGCCAGGCGAACATCTATGCCTCCGTCTCTTCCGGCATCAATGCGCTTTGGGGAAAACTCCACGGCGGGGCCAACGAAGCGGTGCTGAACATGCTTGCCCAGATTCACGCCGACGGCGGGAACTACAAAAAATATGTCGAGATGGCCAAGGACAAGAAATCCTCGTTCCGTCTCATGGGCTTCGGCCATCGGGTGTACAAGAATTTTGATCCGCGCGCCACGCTGTTGCGTTCCGTTCTCGACCGCGTTCTGACCGAAATGGGCATCCATGACCCGCTTCTGGACATCGCCAAGAACCTGGAGCAGGTGGCGCTCAAGGACGAGTTCTTCATTGAGCGGAAACTGTATCCCAACGTTGACTTCTACAGCGGTATTCTCTATCGCTCCCTGAACATTCCCAAGGAGATGTTCACCGTGCTCTTCGCGATTGGGCGGATGCCCGGCTGGATCGCCCACTGGCTCGAAATGCGCGCCGACCCCGACACGAAGATTCAGCGCCCGCGCCAGATTTACATCGGCCCGACGGTTCAGCGCTACAGTCCGGCGTAAACCGCCCCGCTTCTTTCGCGCCCTCGGGGTGGCGGCAAGGTGCTGACTGTGTTACACTGCATACGGAAGACGACAGGAGAGTATTCCGATGGATGCGGTGACGGCGCACTTAAGTGAGCATTATCTCTATTACATCATCGGGGCGGCGGCGCTCCTGCCTGTTCTTTATTTGACCAAGCGCTGGTCCGCCCCGCTTGTCTTCTACACGCTGGAAATCACTGTATATCTGGGATTGATGCATCTGGTGATGTGGGGGCTGGTGGGGTTGACGCGGTGGTTTGCGGAAAACTCTTCCATGAAAGCCCTCCGCGAAGATGGCAAGCCCATTGACGCTCCGGACTGGGGGACGCCGCTCTTGGAATTCTGGCAACAGGAAGCGTATCAGCCTGGCTGGGTGTACTACGTCGAAATCGTGGCCGCATTGCTCATCATCGTGCTGGTATGGCGTTATCGCCCCATGCGCGTACAACGGCGCAAGGACAGGCGGCGCGCAGCGGCGGGAAAAAAGAAAACCGACCTCAGCAAGGGCAACGTTGAGATCCCCGACTTCGCTAAACGCTATGGACGCCGCTGAGCGCATTGCAGTGATTTCATCCGAGGACCTGTCCTATGCGGGCATGACAATCGCAGGCCCTTCGGATAAGCGCCGCTATTCATAAATCGCGTTTTTCGGGTATAATGACGGCGTCATCGCGGTGAAGACCCTGCCGGACGGGGTCTGGAGTCATGAAACGTGTCTTCACAGACGTTGTATTTAGTGGTGATGGTGGGTATTATCGCGGTCATTACCGCGATAAGCGTGCCGTCCTTGTTTTTCAAGAAGTGTCCGAAATGTGGCAGACGCAACCTGTTGAAGGCGACCGCCTGCAGCGCATGTGGAACGGAACTGCCGCCGCATGAGAGTTAGCGGCAGGGTGTTTCCGGCGCGGGCGAAAGATAGGGTGAATACTCGTGGCTGCGATGATGAATTGCCCGCATTGTGGCAAACTGACAGACCCCAAACTGGAAAACTGCCTCCATTGCGGCGGCCCGGTGCGTGTCAAAGCGCCGCGCGAGGGGGCGGCGCGCGGGCTTGCGGCGCATCAATGTCCGAATTGCAAGAGTCCTGTCCAGGAAGGCGACATCATCTGTGTGCGTTGCGGTACCAATCTGCTTACCGGGCAGCGCATTTCCGAGGAACAGACGCGGGAACGCCGCGCCCCCAGGCGGCCTTGGGCGAGAATCGCAATCGGGGTGATGCTGGCGACGGCTGCGGTCGCGGCGCTGGGGTATGCGCTCTATTATCTGTCGCAGGACCCGGTATCTGAGGCGATTCGGTTGAGCCAGAACAACAATGTGCTGGAAGCCATCAACGTGCTCCAGCGGCATGTGGCCGCCAACCCGCGACGGGCCGAGGCGCAGGCGCTTCTGGGGAGGCTGCACTACCAGGCGCAGCAATTCGGCAAGGCCGCAGAGGCGTTGAGCGAAGCGGCGCGTCTGCAGCCGGACGAAGGCGATTGGGCGCTGATGGCCGCGGCCGCGGCGGCGCGCCTGCCGGGCGATGAGGGACGCGCGCGGCTGACGGCGTTGTTGCGGGAAATGTCGGCAAGCCGACAGGCAAACGCGCAAACATTACATCTATTGGCGCTGACGCTTGGCGCAGGCGGCGACTACGCCGGCCAGGCGGAGACCCTCCGGAAAATCCTGGAGATGGATCCCAATCACGCACAGGCGCGCCGTGATCTCGGTATTGCGCTGGCCATGCAGGGAGATTTTGAGGGCGCGGAGCGGGAAATCCGCGCGGCGCTTCAGATTCATTCCGAGGAGGCTGATGCCGTGGCCGTATTGGGCTTGCTGCCCCAGGACGACGCAACCACTGCCGAGAAGGTTGCGCTGCTTGAGCGCGCTCTGCAATCCGGGGTGCGCGTGGAACCTGCAATTCGCGCGCGCCTGGGACTGTTCCGCATACAGGAAGGCGATTTCGCAGGCGCGCTGCCCTTGTTTCGAGACGCCAAAGCGGACCCGGCGAGCGATGGCGCATTCTTCTATGCGCTGTGCCTGCAACAGAGCAACCTGGACACCGAAGCGCTGTCGGAATATGACCGCATTGTAACGGCGGGAGGCCCGCACGCCGGCGAGGCTTCCATTCAGATGGCGCTGATTTTCCTCAACCAGGGCAACCTGCAGCGCGCGCTGGAGACAACGCGCCGGGCGGCGCAACTGGGCGCGGCCACGGCGCGTATGTACACCGTCCAGGGGCGCATCCACCTGCTCGAAAACAACATCAATGAAGCCCAGCAGGCCTTCCGCAACGCGCTTCAGGCCGATCCGCAATACCCCGCCGCGCACTTGGAAAACGGCCTGATGCTGGTGGGACGGGGCATGATGACTGAAGGGCTGCGTGAGTTGGAGCGCTACCTGGAATTGGCCGGGGACGATGATGTGCAGGGACGCCGCGCAGAAATTGAATTGCTGGTCACCCAACTCCGGCAGACGGCCGGAACTGATACGCGCGACGCGGCCCAAGCCGCCACAACGCGTGCGGCGCAGGAGGCAGTTGGACTATGAATATGAAAAGGGTGCTTGTTTGGGCATTGATCCCGGTGGCGCTGCTGCTCTGGCCCCCGACGGCGCAGGCATGGGGGCCGAGGACACAGGTCTCTGTTGTGACGAATGCGCTCTACATGCTGTCTAAGGATGGAAACATCCCCTTGACGCGACTGGAGCGCGATCTGCGCGCAGGCGCCATGACCCCCATCGAGTTGCTGGAAGAGGAACACCCGGGTTTCCGGAGCAATCCGGCGGGCGCAATCGAAAGCGAAATGCGCCTGCTGCGACGGGTGCGCGGCGACCGGGTGGACGCCTATTTCGCCTATCGCCTCGGCATGCTGGGCAAAATGATCGCCATCGCCACCGCGCCCATGCGCAATACGAATCCCGCCTACCGGGAAGGTTATTACAATGATGTGGATCAACGCATCCAGGGGGTGTCGTTGCGACCGAGCCGCCGCGCATTCACAGACCCACGCGCCTATCTCGACGCCGTGATAGCGGAGGCCAACGCCAACAATGACGCAATAGCGCGGAGTTACCAGACTGGCGCGGGCTTCAGCGAAATTGCGAGCATGGCGTTGCCGGAAGACATTACGCGTTCCGTGCGCGCCGTGGCGGATGTCTGGCGCGGTATCCTCACCGGGACCGTTCCCTTCGGCGATGGCTCGGAAGGGCAATTGCAGCGCTATGTCCTCGGCGCGTTTGACTTCTATATCACCCGCAGAAACGAGGATGAAGTACAGGCCGCTGCAACCCGCCTGGCTGCCTTGACGCCGTTTACCCCGGATATGCGCGTGCGGATTGGGGACATGCTCTATGATGCCGGTTTTCACGAGCGCGCCATGGAAGAGTATGAAGCGGTGCGCCGCGCGGCCCCCGAACGCCGCGACGTGATAGAGAAGATCGCCGAGTTCAATGTGCGCCGTGGACGCGAGGCCCTGGAAAAAAGGCAACTCGAAACCGCCATGGACGCCTTTGACAAAGCACGCAATGCCGACCCATTGCACCCCACGGCGGAACGGGATTACATGCTGGTTGAAGCGATGATCGTCGCCCGCGACAGCCGGCAGGCTGCCGACCGCGAGGCATTGCGCCGCGCAGGAGACCTCGAAACGCGCGCGGAACAGGAAGCCATGTATGGCCGATATGCGGAAGCCATTGCGATCCTGAATGAAGCGGAACAGGCCTATGCCGCCGTAAGCGATGAGTTTCCGCTCGAAAATCAACAACGCATCCGGGGATTGAACAATATCCGCTACCGGACGCAGGAATTGAAACAGGAAATCACCGCCAATGCGCAATTGCTGAGCGGGGCTGGTTTTGCGCCGGATGCCGTGCGGCTTGCGCGCAAGCAACTGCAGCAGCCGGACCTTAAGGCCCTGCAGGAAATGATCGCTGCGGCCTATCAGGAAGAAATCCGCGCGCTGCAGGCGCGCATGCAGTCGGCGCTCAGTCCGCCGTAAGAACCGCAGCGACCGGCGCGGTTAGGAGCCACCATTCCGCCGTTTCTTCGCAATGATGCTGGCGACGCAAAACAGGTTGACGGCAATGATGACAGCCCATGCCGCCAGCATCATTCCCCAGGATAGCGGCGTCATGACGCGGCCTCCTCATCGCTGTCCACGTCCGCGAAGAACTTGGGATGCGTCCGCCATGCATACCATACGCCCCAGACAAGAAAGCCCGCCATGAGCAGGATCATCCCCCGCGCCAGCCAGAGATAGGGCCTGTGCTCCGCAGCCACGCCGACCATCCGGATTTTGTCCAGCAATCCGTCATAAGCGAACCAGACCAGCATCGCCATGGCAAAGGCGGGCGTGACGTATTTCATGATGTAATAAAAGATGCGCGGCACTTGGAGGTCCGCGCCTTCGTGCATTTCCTTCCACCCCTTGTCCAGGCCGAAAATCCAAGCGAAGATCACCGACTCCATCGCCACGAAGAGCACCAGCCCGAAGGTGCCCATCCAATAGTCAATCTCATCCAGCACTTTGTGATGATAGAACAGAATCACGGGCTGCATCAGAACAAAGACGCCGATGCCGACGATCTTGACGCCGGCGCGCCGCGATATCCGGAGTTCATCTTCAAGAAAGACCAGCAGCGGCGTGAACATGGCCATGCTGGACGTCAGCCCTGCCAGGAACAACAGTAGAAACCATAGGAAACCGAAGAACTGGCCGGCGGGCATCTGCTGGAAAATCACCGGCATTGCGAAAAAGCCAATGGCAAAGCCGCCGTCCGTCTGTACAATCGCCTGGGTTTGCGCCACCCCGAAAAAGATCACCGCCGCCGGAATGGCGATGGTGCCGCCGAGCACTACTTCAACGAACTCGTTCATGGAGCAGGCGCTCAGGCCGCTCAGCGTGATGTCCTCCTTCTTGCGCAAATAACTCGCGTAGGTGTGCACCATGCCCAGTCCCACGCTCAACGAGAAGAATATCTGCCCCGCCGCCGCAATCCAGATATCGGGCTTGGCGAGTTTGCTCCAGTCGTCCACCCGCCAGATTTGCGCGAGACCGTCGCTGATGTTCCTGCCCTCGCCAAAGGACGGCAGCGTCAAAACGCGCAGCGTCAGAATAACGCCCAACACCATGAGTGCGGGCATGCAATATTTCGCCACGATTTCGATGCCGCGCGAGATGCCGCGCGAAAAGACGAACACATTGACGCCGAATGCGATGAGGAAAAAGATATAGGACTGGGGGCTGAAGGAAAACAGGCCGGCGTCGGCAGTGCCGGTGTACGCGCCGAAGACCCCCTTCATTTCCTCGTAACTGTGCTTGTTCCAGTATTCCCCCGTCAGCGTCTGCCAGGCATAGCCCAGCGCCCACGATTCGATATACACATAATAAACCCCCACCATCGCCGGCAGCAGAATGCCGAAGATGCCGATGTATTTGGAAATCCAGTGCGGCCACAGGCGATGCAGCATGCCCGGCGTCGTGCCGTGGCCGAAGCCCCCCCCGTGCCGCCCAATCGTCCACTCCATCCACATCAGCGGCAGGCCGATCAGCAACAGGGCCGCAAAATAGGGGATCATGAACGCCCCGCCGTACGGCGCGGCCTGACCCGGAAAACGCAGGAAATTGCCCAAACCCACGGCATTGCCCGCCATGGCCATAATCAGGCCAAAGCGCGTCGCCCAGCCGTCTCTCACCACATATCGTGACATATTCGCGTCACCCCAGAACCCGTTCGCGAACAGGACGCGATTATAAAGGCAAGACGCGGAACGGTCAAACTTGCCGCCCCATTCGCGAATTTTCCACTGACAGGGGGAATCTGTTATAGTAGGAGGCATGCCGCGCCCCGAGGCGCATGGACCGGCCATTGGACGGCGCTTGGCCGTCGCAAATCCCCAGACATCCACGGAAACGGGCAAGATGGAAAAACTCTACATATCGCGTGATGGACTGGAAAAGATGAAGGAAGATCTGCAGGCGTTGAACAAGCGGCGCCTGGCCGTCGCGAAGGCCATCAAGCACGCACGGGCGCTGGGCGACCTCAGCGAGAACGCGGAATATCACTCCGCGAAGGAGGAGCAGGCGCTGATTCACGCGCGGATCAAGGACTTGGAGGACAAAATAACCCGTGCGGCCGTGATTGAGGACCAGGATATTGACCCCAGTAAGGCCTATCTCGGCGCAACGGTGCGCGTGCGCAATCTGAAGACGAACCGGGAGATCAACTATACGCTGGTGAGTCCCGTGGAATCGGACACCGCCGCAGGGAAGATTTCCGTGCAGTCGCCGGTTGGGAGGGCGATCCTGGGGAAATCGGCAGGCGAAGTGGCGGTGGCGGCGGCGCCCGCGGGCGAATTACACCTGGAGATTCTCGAAATTACCCGTTGACGGCCCCTGTTTTCCATGAATCAACACCCAACTTCAGGACACCCATGCCGAAACGAACGGATATACATTGCATTCTGCTGATCGGCTCGGGGCCGATCGTCATCGGCCAGGCATGCGAATTCGACTATTCCGGCACGCAGGCCTGCAAGGCGTTGCGTGAGGAAGGCTATAGCGTCATCCTCGTCAACAGCAATCCCGCCACCATCATGACGGACCCGGAAACGGCGGACCGCGTGTATGTGGAACCGCTGACCGTGGAGTTTCTGGAACGGGTGATTGTTCGGGAACGACCCGACGCCCTGCTGCCCACCGTGGGCGGGCAGACCGGCCTGAACCTTGCCGTCGCACTGGCGGAGCAGGGCATTCTCGACCGTTACGGCTGCGAATTGATCGGCGCGAAACTGCCCGCCATCAAGAAGGCCGAAGACCGCGGCCTGTTCAAAGAGGCGATGCTGCGATGCGGGCTGGACGTGCCGCGCAGCAAGGTGGTGCATTCGACGGTGGAGGCGCGGGATTTCGGGGCGGAAGTAAACTACGCCGCAGTGATCCGCCCCGCCTTCACGCTGGGCGGCACCGGCGCGGGTGTGTCCTATAACAAAGACGAGTTCGAGGCGGCGGTGCAGCACGGTCTCGACGCCAGCCCCATCCACGAGGTGCTGATCGAGGAATCCGTCATCGGCTGGAAGGAATTCGAACTGGAGGTCATGCGCGACCTGCATGACAACGTCGTCATCATCTGCTCCATCGAGAACGTCGACCCGATGGGCGTGCATACCGGCGACAGCATCACCGTCGCCCCGGCGCAAACGCTGACGGACAAGGAATACCAGGTGATGCGCGACGCGGCCATCGCGATTATGCGGGAAATCGGCGTGGACACCGGCGGCTCGAACGTGCAGTTCGCCATCCATCCCGACACCGGCCGCATGGTGGTGATCGAGATGAACCCGCGTGTCTCCCGCAGTTCCGCGCTCGCCTCGAAGGCTACCGGCTTCCCCATCGCCAAGATCGCCGCGAAACTCGCCGTCGGCTACGCGCTCAACGAGATTCCCAACGACATCACCAAGGTCACCCCGGCGTCTTTCGAGCCGACCATTGACTACGTGGTGACGAAAATCCCGCGCTGGGCCTTCGAGAAATTCCCCGGTTCGGAACCGCTGCTCACGGTCCAGATGAAAAGCGTCGGCGAAACCATGAGCATCGGCCGCACCTTCAAGGAATCGCTCCAGAAGGCGATTCGCGGCCTGGAGATCGGCCGTCACGGCTTCGGCGGCGACGGCCGCCACAAGGCGCTCACCGACGACCCGGAATCCGAGGCGGAAAAAGAGGCGCTGCTGCGCGCCATCCGCACGCCGAATCCCGACCGCATCCTCCAGATAGCGCAGGCGCTGCGCCTCGGCGCCGACGTGGACCAGATTTTCGAGGCCACCTTCATTGACCGGTGGTTCCTGCGGCAGATGCGCGAGATCGTGGAGGAGGAAGCGGCGCTGCGCGGGGAGGCCCCCGATCGGCGCGATACGCTCCTGCGCGCCAAGCGCCTGGGTTTCTCCGATCACCAACTCGCCCGGCTCTGGGACAAGACCCCGCTGGAGGTCCGCGCCCTGCGCAAGAAACACGGCGTCATCCCCGCATACCGGCTGGTGGATACCTGCGCCGCGGAATTCGAGGCCTACACCCCCTATTACTATTCCTCGTATGAGGAGGAAGACGAGGTCATGCCGGCGCAGAAGCCGCGCATCGTCATCCTCGGCGGCGGGCCGAACCGCATCGGCCAGGGCATCGAATTCGACTACTGCTGCGTCCACGCCGCCATGGCGCTGAAAGACGACGGCTTCGAGACCATCATGGTCAACTGCAACCCGGAGACGGTCTCCACGGACTACGACACCTCGGACCGGCTCTTCTTCGAGCCGGTCACCTTCGAGGACGTCATGAACATCGTGGAACACGTCCAGCCCAAGGGCGTCATTGTCCAGTTCGGCGGCCAGACCCCGCTCAACCTCGCCAGGCAACTGGAGGCGGCGGGCGCGCCCATCATCGGCACCGCGCCTGACAGCATTGACCGCGCCGAGGACCGCAAACGCTTCCGCGAAGTGGTGGAAAAACTGAACCTGCTCCAGCCCGCTAACGACACCGCCACGTCCTTCGACGAAGCGGCCGCCATCGCCGACCGCATCGGCTATCCCGTTGTGGTGCGGCCTTCCTTTGTGCTCGGCGGGCGCGCCATGGAAATCGTCTATGACTGCGAATCCCTGGAGCGCTACATGAGATTCGCGGTGGAAGCCTCGCCGGAACACCCCATCCTGATAGACAAGTTTCTGGAAAACGCCATCGAGATTGACGTGGACGCCATCGCCGACGGCGAAACGGTCGTCGTCGCCGGGATTATGCAGCATATCGAGGAGGCCGGCATCCACTCCGGCGACAGCGCCTGCATCCTTCCCCCATACGACCTCAAACCTGATATCATCGAGCGCATCAAGGAACAGACCCGCGCGCTCGCGCGCGAATTGCACGTCGTCGGCCTGATGAACATTCAGTACGCGGTGCGAGAGAACGAGGTTTTCATCCTGGAAGTCAATCCCCGCGCCTCGCGCACCGTGCCCTTCGTCAGCAAGGCCATTGGCGTGCCCCTGGCCAAACTCGCCGCCCGCGTCATGGCCGGAAAAACCCTGAAAGAACTTGGCTTCACGGAGGACCCCCGGCCCGCCTACACCTCGGCCAAGGAAGTCGTGTTGCCTTTCATCAAGTTCCCCGGCGTGGACATCCTGCTGGGACCGGAAATGCGCAGCACCGGCGAGGTCATGGGCATTGATCAGAACATGGGCCTGGCCTTCGCCAAGAGCCAGATTGCGGCTGGCAACAGCGTGCCGCTGAAAGGCACCATTTTCATCAGCCTCAACCACCGCGACAAGCGCATTATGGGCAACCTGGGACGGGAACTCCACGAACTGGGCTTCAGTCTCATCGCCACCCGGGGCACCGCCGCCGCATTGCGCGCCCAAGGACTTGAAGTCGCCGAAGTTTTCAAAGTTGGACAGGGCCGCCCCAACATCGTGGACTGTATCATCAATGGCTATATTGACTGGATCATCAACACCCCTCTCGGCAGCGTCGCCAAAGCCGATGAACGCGATATCCGTCGCACCGCGCTCGACCGCGGCGTTCCCATCATGACCACCCTCGCCGCCGCACGCGCCGCCGTTCAGGCCATTCGCGCCATGCAACAGGGGTCCATGGAAATCCTCTCGCTCCAGGAACACCACGCAACGATGGCGGAAAGGGGACGCAAAGGGCCGAAAAAACAAAAGGGACAAAAACGACCCAAAAGACAAAAAGGACAAAGGGGCATAAAGGAAACGACGCGCGCAAAGAGATAGGGGCATTCCCCCGTCCGCTTGGTTGTTTCTGTTGTTCACCTTGCGCTGAGTTCACATGATTTTCCGTCCCGGTTGGCCCTGCCTCCCCTTCTGTCCCTTCTGTCTTTGTTGTCCCTTCTGTCTTTGTTGTCCCTTCTGTCTTTGTTGTCCTTGCTTTCCCTTCTTTCCCTTCTGTCCTTGTTGTCCTTGCTGTCCCTGCTGTCCTTTGTGTCGTTTTGGCCCTTTGCGTCTTTTCCGGGTGCATTTTCCGTGTTTGCCGATGCAAAAAACTGTAGTGCGCCCGGAATAATCTGCTACACTATCGCCTTGCCGGTGTTCCGGGCCGTGTCGTTGCGGCGAGGGGCCGCCGGATTCCAAGGAGGAGCGATTGGCAGTGAATCCACGTTACGTATATCTTGACCATAACGCCACAACGCCGCTGCATCCGGAAGTGAAGCGGGCCATGCAGGAGGCGATGGATTGCTTTGGCAACCCGTCGAGCCTGCATGGATTCGGGCGCGCGGCGCGGCAGATGGTGGAGCGCGCGCGGGAACAGGTGGCATCTTTTATCGGCGCGCATCCGGACGAAATTGTCTTTGTCGGGAGCGGTTCGGAGGGCAACAATACGGTGCTCTCCATTCTGGGTTGCCCGGTGCGCCACTGTTCCTGCGAGCACCAGGGGGGCCGCGCAATCGTCACGACAGCGATAGAGCATCCCTGCGTGCAGGAGACGGCGCGCTGCCTCGCCGACAGAGGAAACCAAGTCTCTTTTGCGCGGGTGGACCGCCTGGGCCGGGTGGACCTGGACCACCTGGAATCGCTGATCACCGAGCACACGGGCGTGGTGTCGGTGATGATGGCGAATAATGAACTGGGCACTATCCAGGACGTCCGCCGCGCTGCGAACATCGCCCACAAGCATGGCACGCTCTTTCACACAGATGCGGTGCAGGCCGTTGGCAAAATCCCCGTGAATGTGAAAGACCTGGATGTGGATTTCCTCACATTGTCGGGACACAAGATTTACGGACCCAAAGGCATCGGCGCGCTGTACATCCGGCGCGGGGTGCCATTTTGCCCGCTGATTCGGGGCGGCCACCAGGAAAAGGGCCGGCGCGCCGGCACGGAAAATACCATCGGCATTCACGCATTGGGCAAGGCGATGGAAATGCGCGCGCTGGAAATGGACGAGGAAGCCAGGCGACTGGGCGCGTTGAAGGCGGCGCTGCGCCAGGGCATTGAGGACCGCATCTCCGACGTGCATTTCAACGGCGATCCTGACAATAGCCTGCCCACCACCTTGAACGTTTCTTTTTCGGGCGCGGAGGGAGAAAGCATTCTGCTTTACCTCGATCTGGAAGGCATCGCGGTCTCCACGGGGTCGGCCTGCGCCTCCGGTTCGCTGGAACCTTCGCACGTGCTGATGGCCATCGGCATCCCCATCGAGCACGCCCACGCCTCCATCCGCATGAGCATGGGGCGCGAAACCACCGCCGAAGACATTGACTATGTGCTGGAGATACTCCCGAAGGTGATCGCGAAAATCCGCGATATGTCAACGGCATACGCGAGGAAGTAGGCATGGCTGCGCATCAATCCTGGGCCTATACGGACAAGGTGAAAGACCATTTCATGAACCCGCGCAACGTCCTCCGCGACGAGGATTATGAGGAAGACGGGCGTGGCGTGGTGGGCAACATCCAGTGCGGCGACGAGATGCTGGTGGTGATCAAAGTGGACAAGGAAAAGGGCGTCATCACCGACTGCAAATGGAAGACCTACGGCTGCGCCAGCGCCATCGCCAGCACCTCGGTCCTGTCGGAAATGGTCACGGGCATGACCCTGGAAGAGGC
>CAZLII010000034.1:0-14304 GCA_964559065.1 uncultured Nitrospirales bacterium
GGATATGCCGCCGGACAACGCACCGGAAGAAGAATCCGTCCCTTCGGAGAGCGTGGCCAAACAGGAGGATTTGGACCGCCTGATGGCCGCCCTCATGGAGGAAGGCGCGGCGGAGAGAGATTCCGCCGAGACGGACGCGGCGCAGGAAACCGGGGAAGAAGTTCGCGCAGAAAGCGATTCCGGCGAAATGGAACCGGAAGCGGCCGCATCAATTTCGGGAGAACCGGAACAGGTTCCGAGCAAAGAAATGGGGGCAAGCGACGGGGAAGAAATGGTCGAAGGCGAGGCGCAGCCCCCTGAAGCGGTCTTGGCGGCGGAGCCTTTGGCGGCGTCCCCCGACAAGGAATCGTTGTTGGATCAGTCCGCCCTGGAAGTCTTGTTGAGCAAAGCGGCGACAGACGAGGCCGAACCGGCTGAAATGGATGCGCCCCTCGTGGACGCCCCCGAGGATGAAAACCTGGCGCCCGTGAGCGAAGAGGACGTGCTGATGATTGAGGAGGAGACAGAAGAAAAGCCCCTCTCCCCTTTGACTCCGACGCAAATAGACAAACTCATGGCCAAAACGAGCAAGAAAAGTTCCCCGTCTTCGCGCGTCAAACGGTCTCCCACGGCGGCCGCGCCAATCCCGGAAGAGACAATCGAGACGCTGATTTCTGCCATGGAAGACGACGCAAGCGGAGCATCCGAGAGGGAAGGGAAGCAGGAACAGGAGCAAGAGCGTACGGTTGGCACGGAAAACATTGTCGCCGCCGCAACAACCCCTTCTCCTTCCGTGGCCGAAGTGGATTTGTTGGCCAAGGAGGAATTGGACGCACAACTGGCGCAGGCGATGGAGGAGGACCGCCGCAAGCGCGCCGAGAAACAGCGCGAGGTGGAAAAAGCGCTGCGGGAAGCCGCAAAAAAGAGGAAGCCGGAGGCCGTTGAGATTACAGAGCCGCCGCCTGCGGCGATTTCGGCAACGGACTATGCGCCGCCGCCCAAGCCGCACAAACCGGCCCGCGTTTCCGCGTTCCTGCATGACAACATTCTCCGGATAACGGTTTCACTTACCATTGGATTGCTTGTGGCGCTTGGCGCTTTCACATGGCTCTATGTGAACCAGGAATTGATCCCCCCGATGGATGCCCTCGGTCTTCGCAGGGCGGGCGAACTCGAACTGGCCATTCGCCGCGCGGAACGCTTTTATAGCGTGGGCGATTATGAGCGGGCCGCCCGGGAATTGGAACGCCCAATCGCCCGGGCCGCGCCCGGAAAAGAGCGCAGTGACGCCCTGTTCCTGCAAATAGACGCGACGTATCATGATTACTTTGAATACGGCGGGGACCCGTTGCGCCCCACTGAGATCATTGACTACATTGACAGGGCGATCGCGGAAGCGCCGATGCATCCCCGCGCCCCGGAAGCCGTCTATTGGAAAGCCAAACTCTATGAGAGCGACGCATTGCCCTACGCCGCGATGGATGCGTACCGGCAACTGATTGAGCAGTATCCCGACGCGCCACACAGCGACAAGGTGCTGTATGAAGCCGCGCAACTCGCCCTTGAACTGCGCAATCCCCGCGACACTTCGGAATACGCCCAACGCCTGGTGCGCCAGTTTCCCGGTTCCGCTTACGCGCTGGAGGCGCGCCTGCTGCTGGGCGACGCCTACGCCATGGCCGGCATGGAGGACGATGCCCGCACGCTGTATGTGCGGGTCGCCCAGGCGCATCTTAATGACGCCATCGGCGCCGAGGCGTATCTGCGGCTGGCGCGGCTCGCGATGACGCAGCAGCGATATGACGAGGTCATCACCCACCTCGAATCACGCATGCAGGACGCATTCACGGAGCAGGGAAACGATCAGGTCCACCTGCTTCTGGCGCAGGCCTACCGGATGAAGGGGCAGCGGGAAAGAGCCAGGGAAATTCTCAATGATCTAATCAATTTCTTTCCTGAAAGTGAAGTGATTCCCGATGCCTATGTGGAATTGACCCAAGTGCTGGATGATCTCGGGCAGCGCAAGGATGCGGTGCGGCTGGCGCAGCAGGCCGCAAGACGTTATCCCGACAGTCCGCAGGTCTTGCGGAATGCGGGCGAATTGCTTGGTCTCGAAGGCAACGCCTTGGCCGCCGCAAGCATGCTGGCGGCGGCGGATGAGGCCGGCGCAAATGATCCCACACTGCTTTTGATCGCCGCGCGGCACTACCGCGCGCTGAACATGCTGGAGCAGGCGCGCGAAACCTATGCCACGCTGCGGCGCAAGTATTCCCGCGCGCCGCAGGCCGTCACCGCGGGCATCGAGGAGGCGCAGGTGCTCTATGCGATGGAACGGGTCGTCCAGGCGATCAGCCGCATGGAGGACCTCATGGTGACGGCGAGCGGCGGGGACCAGCGCCTGGGGGTGCTGCTCGCGGCGGCGACGCTTTATCGGGACCTTGGCATTGCCGAAAAGGTGGTGGAACTGTCAAAACAAATCGCCGGGCTTGCCACAGACCCGCAGATGCTTGCGGAAACGGCGATAGACCTGATTGACGCGGGCGCGACGGAAGACGCGCGACGCATTATAAGCCGGGTGGATTTTTCACGCGTAAAGAACGCCACGGCCTATGCCCTGTTCATGAAGGAAGGCAAGGCATTGATAAGCGTGGACCCGCGCCGCGGCCTGGAACGCATGGAACAAGCCTATCTGGGTTATCCCGAAGCCCGTTCTCCTGAAGATGAACAGGACCTCATCGAAGCATACCTGGCCGCCGACCGCCCCGCAGCGGTGCGCCGCATTGTGATGGAAAAACGCGCGCGCGCGCGCGAAGCGCCCGTGGAATTGCCGTATTTTATTGACGCCGCCGTCACATGGGCCGACTACCTCTTCGCCAAAGGCGACTACCGCGCCGCCGCCGACGCCTATGCCATGGCCCAGGAGGCCGCCGCCGACGCGCAACAAACGGTTTCCGGCATCAGGAAGGATATCGGCTGGGCTAAATATCAGCGCGCAAACGCCCTGCTTGAACTGAACGATTTCCATGCCAGCCTCGCCCTGTTCACGGAAATTGCCGCGTCCGATGCGCCGTGGGCGAAAGAGGCGGCCATGAAGGCGGAGTATGCCCGGCTGGAACAACAACTCCGCGGCGAAACGCCGATTGCCCAGGAAGGATGATGTATGGATGACATGCCCCTGAACCGGCAGGTGAGCGCAATGCTGGACCGGCAAATCGCATGGATGATGACAGTGATGCAGGATTTGGAGGAAGTGGAGTCCGGCGGGAACGAAGCGGCCCTGGAACAGTTGGTCGCGTTGCAGAAAATGAGGGAGGAGGAACTAGCGGCAATGCTGCGCGAACAAGAGGTCCTGCTGGCCGAGTGGCGGGCCGCGCCGGGAATCCCCGCCGAAGAACGCGCAAGGATTCGCCGGCTGGCGGAAAGCGCGGCGAATCTCGCCGAACAGATCGGCAAATGCTATGACCGCGCAGTTGCGTGGGCCAATGCGGAAATGAAACAGTGTTCCGAGGCCATGCAGTCTCTCAGGCGCGGGCGCGACATGCTCACCCGATACCAGCCCGGCATGGACGAAGCGCCCGGATTCATTGATCGTAAAGCATGACAAACGAGATCAGCGACATCGAGACGCTCGCGCAGGCATTTGAAGCGTTTATCCAAAGCACGCGAACCCTGGAGGAGGCGCATCGCCGCTTGCAGGAGCGCGTCGGCGAACTCGACCAGGAACTCGCCGTCAAGAACCGGGAACTGGCGTTCAGTACGGAATACCTGAGCAATTTGCTCGAAAGCATTTCCGACGGCGTCATCGCAGTGGACCCCGAAGGCATCGTCACCCACTTCAACCGCGCCGCCGCCGCGATCCTCGGATACGAGGCAAAAGAAGTGACCGGCCGACCGTTCAAGGAAATCTTCGGGCGGGATTTCGCCGCGCCGCGCATCCCGGACGACATGGCGCTGCGCGCCAGAAGCGGCAGAATGGTGCCCGTCAGCGAACGCGATTCCCCCATCCACGACCAAAGCGGACGCCGCATCGGCAACGTGAAAACCTTTCAAGACCTCAGCGAAATCATCGCCCTGCGCGAGCAGGTGCGCCAGCGCGACCGCCTTGCCGCCATCGGCGAAATGGCCGCCACCGTGGCCCATGAAATCCGCAACCCCCTCGGCGGCATTCGCGGATTCGCCGCATTTCTCGCGCGCGACATCCCCCCGGACGACCCCCGCGCCCGGCTCGTGAAAAAAATACAGGAAGGGGCGCGCATCCTCGACACCGCCGTGAATGATCTGCTCGAATACACCCGCCCCGTCAACCTTAACATGACTGCCGTTCCATGCGCTGTCATCATTCAGGATGCGCTCGGTTACCTGAACCATGATCCCGCGCGTATTACCGTGTCGGTTGCTGTGGACCCGTCGCTGCATGTGCGCGCCGACGCCGAAAAAATGCGGCAGGTCTTCCTGAATATCCTCATCAACGCTGTGCAGAGCATCCGCGACTCCGGGGAAATCGCCATAACCGCGCAGTCCAACGACCACTATGTCGCCATTGCATTCCGAGACACCGGCTGCGGCATGAGCGCCGAGGAACTGGAACATATTTTCTGGCCGTTTTACACCACGAAAGAAAAAGGCACGGGCCTCGGACTGGCCGTATGCCGGAAAATTATCGAAGCGCACGGCGGCGACATCCGCGCTGACAGCCGCCCCGGAAAAGGAACCACGATCTCCGTCCGCCTCCCCCGCGTGGAATGAATGGCGTCTCGCCGGGTTCCCTCCCCCGTCCATTCCGTCCATTACGTCCATACCCTGCAAGACACACTCCCCCTTAATATGCTATATTTTCCCCAAAAAAGAAGGAGGAGACGCATGGCGAAAATCGGATTTGGAATAATCGGATGCGGAAACATCGGGCCGGTGCACGCGGCGGCCATCGCGGGGGTCAGGCAGGCCATGCTTGTCGCGGTGTCCGACATCGTGGAGGCCAGCGCCAAACGTCTGGCGGGCCAATACGGGGCCGACGCCTTCACGGATTTCCGGGCGCTGCTCGAACGCAAAGACGTGCATGCCGTCTCCCTCTGCGTGCCGAGCGGCATGCGCGCGGGAATCGCGGAAGTCTGCGCCGCCGCCGGCAAGCATATCCTTTCCGAAAAGCCCCTCGAAGTCAGCACGAAGCGCATTGACCGCATCATCCGCGCCGCGGACAAGGCGGGCGTGCTGCTGGGTTGCGTTTTTCAAAGCCGTTTCGCCGAGGGCACGCAGCACATCCGCAAAGCCATTGAAACCGGCCGCTTCGGGAAACTGGTGCTCGGTGACGCCTACATCAAATGGTATCGGTCGCCGGAATATTACGCGAGCGGGGCGCGGCGCGGCACGCGCAGACTCGACGGCGGCGGCGCGCTGATGAACCAGGGCATCCACCAGATTGACCTGCTCCTGCATTTCATGGGGCCGGCAAAGCGGGTTGTCGCGCAGACTGCGTGTATCGGCCATGAGGGACTTGAGGTGGAAGACCTCGCCACCGCCATGATCGAATTTCAAAACGGCGCGTTCGGCGTGATAGAAGGCAGCACTGCGACATGGCCGGGGCATCCCGGCAAGGTTGAGGTGCATGGCACCGAAGGCAGCGCCATTCTCGAAGACGGCGAACTGGTCTTCTGGCGTTTCAACAAACGCAAGCCGGTGGACGCGAAGATTGAAGCGGCCATGGGCCGCGAATCGGCGCTGGGCTCCGGCGCGGGCGACCCGCTGGCCGCGCTCAAAGCCGAAGGACACCGCCGTCAAATCGAAGACTTCGCCAAGGCGATCCTCCAGGGACGTCCGCCGACGGTGGATGGGCGCGAAGGCCGCCACGCCGTCGAATTGATCGAGTGTATTTACAAGTCTGCGGGTGCCAGAAAAGCCGTGATATTGTGAAAGCAATCCGTTGTGGCCGGTCTCCTGACCGCGCCACCGATACGACCGAAGGTCCCCAACATCAATGGTGGGTTCCATTGCGCTTCGCTTCATTGCACCCACCCTACAGGAATGTGTTGAACAAGATGGGAACATGTATGCGAATTGTATGGTGTTTTGTGGCGATTATCAGCGTTTGGGCGCATGGCTTCGTCTGGGCGGGGCCGGAATCCGTTCCGCTTGTCCCCATGAATGAATCTTTGGGCGGGGCCGCCGATGCGCAGGTACCGGAGGTCGTGGCGCGCATCGGCAACGAAATCATTAGCGGCACGGAATTCCAGCGGGACCTCGAATACCGCCTCCGGCGAATGGAAGCGGTCCAGGGCCGGAGCATTACGCCGGACGCGGCATTCCGCCGCGAGACCCTGCAGGATGTGATAGACGGGCGCATTCTCAAGATATTGGCAAGGAATGCCGGCATTGTCGTAACGGACGAGGAAGTCGCTGCGGAGTTTGAACAGGGCCGCGCCGCCTTGGGGTCGGAAGACGCTTTCCAGACGTACCTGAAGCGGGAAGGCATGACCGAGGACTATCTGTTGCAGGAGATTCGCAAACGATTGATGACGGAGAAGTGGGTCGAGCAGAAAACGGCGGATATTCACATTTCCGAGGAAGACCTTCGCCGGGAATATGAGCGATGGACGCGGGAGGGCCGGCTGGTCCGCACGGGCCGCACCGCCGACATCGCGCATATTCTGGTCCGCGTCGCGTCGGAAAATCCCGAAGACGAAGACGCGGCCCGAAAACGCATCGAGGCGATCCGCGACCGCATTCTGGCCGGCGAGAATTTTCAGGACGTTGCACGCGAGGTCTCCGAGGATCCCATTTCGGCCCCATTGGGCGGCGAATACCTGGAAGCGGCGCCCGGCAAGATGCTGCCGGAAGTGGAGGAACGTCTTTTCACCCTGCCGATTGGCGAGGTTTCGGAGCCTTTCCGTTCCCGACACGGCTGGCACATCATGACGGTTCTGGGGCAAAATGCGCCCGGCGTCATTTCCTATGAGCGGGCGCGCGAATTGCTCCACACCAGCCTGCGCAACGCACGGAAAAACGCCATCCTCTCCAAGATAGTGGAAGACGCCAAGAAGGTGTTGGACATAGAAATCTTCCGCATTTCCGAAGATTCTAAAGATAACCAGATGCAAGAGGAGACTGTCGCGCCATGAATCCGGAAAACGCCTTGGATGTCGTCATCATTGGCGGCGGGATGATCACCAATGATCTCATTCTGCCTTCGGTTTATCATCTGCAACGTTCCATCGTGCGCCGCATATCTGTGTGCGCATTGCAGAATGCGCCATTATGCGCGCTGAAGGAAAACCCGGAATTCCAGGAATGCTTCCCCGGCCAGGATTTCACCCCCTATCCGTCATTGGACGAAGCGCCCGATAAAATCTTCCCGGACCTCTACAAGTCCGTACTGGCGGCCATGGAACCCCGCAATGCCGTCATCGTCGCCCTGCCGGACCACCTGCACTATCCGGTGGTCATGGAGGCGTTGCGCTGCAACCAGCACGTGCTCTGCGTCAAGCCGCTGGTCCAGGAATACCGGCATGCGGTCGAGATTGAACATCTTGCCCGGGAAAAGGGACTCTTTGTCGGCGTGGAATATCACAAGCGCTTCGACACCCGCGCCCTGATGGCGAAGCACCACTATGCGCGCGGGGATTTCGGGACTTTCATCATGGGCGAGGCCAAGATGATCGAACCGTATTATTACCGGCATTCCAACTTTCAGAACTGGTTTACCACGGAAAACAGCGATCCCTTCACCTACGTCGGCTGTCACTATGTGGACTTGGTGTACTTCATCACTGGGTTGAGGCCCGCGTCCGTTTCCGTGGCCGGGGTCAAGGGGCGTTTCCCCAACGGCAACGAGGGGTACATGTGGGCCAACGGCCGGGTGGTTTTTGAAAACGGGGCGATCCTGTCCGTCACCGACGGCCTGGGTTATCCCGACGAAGGCGCCGGCAGCAATGAGCAATGTCTGAGTATGTTCTTTGAGGGCGACGACAAGGCCGGCTTGCTCAAGCACGACGACCAGTTCCGGGGGGTGATCCATTGCTACCTTGAGGGTATCGGATGCGCCGGGTCCCACTTCAATTTTGTCAGTCCCGATTTCTTCCGGCTGGTTCCCTGGCAGGGACCGGGGCGCCGCCCCGTGGGATATGGCTTCGAATCCATCGCCGCTTCCATCAATGCGATGCACCAGATCGAACAGGAAACGCGCGGCATGAGCGAAGCCGATGCGCTTGGGTGTCGCCGCGAAATCATTGCGGGGATTGACCGAAAGGGCATCATCGCCACACCGGCCAATTCCAGCATCAACGAACTGGTCATGGAGGCCGCGCGCTGTTCAATCCTCAATGATGGCGTTATTGTGGACATTTGCTATGGCGACACTCCCCACATTCAACGTCGCTCTTGAATTGAGGTGCTCTTTTTGTCCATGCCGTCCATATCGTCCATAAAAATCCCCCCTGCATTTTTTCATTGACAAAGCCCTGAACAGACATTAGACTCTCCCCGCAGTCTTGGGAAGATTTCAGATGGATGCCAGGGGATTCAGGGAGAAGATCGCATCGGGGGCGCATATCCCGCCGCTCCCGCCGGTATTGCATGTGTTGTTTGGCGCGTCGCCGCACCCCTCCGAATGGCGCATGGCAATACAGCAAGACCCTGC
This sequence comes from uncultured Nitrospirales bacterium, assembly GCA_964559065.1. GTDB lineage: Bacteria > Hydrogenedentota > Hydrogenedentia > Hydrogenedentales > CAILVY01 > CALEDJ01. The sequence continues at coordinate 8,609 of CAZLII010000034.1, forward strand.
GGCCGTCGCGGTGGTCATGGAAACGGCGCGTGGGGAATTCCCTGAAACCGCCCCGCGCGATCTAGACGTGGCATGCGCCCGTCTGGGCATGGACGGCGTGAGAATCGCCCTGGCCCGGCATGGATTGCTCCATTGCTTTCCACCCGGCGGGGGCAGACGACTGGAGCGCCGGGCGTTCTGGCGGCACGCCTTGGTCTGCGCCCGCCGCTGTAAGGACATTGCGTCCATATCCAAACGCTGGAATCCCGCCGACGCCTATCTGGCGGGCTTGGTCCATGACATCGGCAAAGTGGTGTTGGATGTGCTGACCGAAGACGGCTATTCGCGCATCATCGAGGCGGTCGGCGCGCACGGCATTGCTGCGCTGGATGCGGAACAGCGCGAATTCGGCGCAGACCACGCCCAGGTCGGCAAATGGGTCATTGCATGGTGGGGATTGCCTGAACCGTTCGCCGAGGCCGCTTGGCTGCACCACCATCATCCCGCCGCGTTGGACGGACTCCCCGTGGCCGCCGACCTGATTCATATCGTCGCCATTGCGGATTGGATGGCGCATCTCGCCGATGCCGCGCGTATCGGCGACGCCGCCATTCCCGACACCATCGCGTCGCGCTACGGCGCGCTGGGAATCAGCCAGCAGCATTTCAGCGAACTCGCGGCACAGAACATCGTTCATGAGGAAAGCATCCCGGATGCCGTCTCACCGGGCGATGCGGCGGCCCCCAGTCTCGCACTACGCGGCGCGTCGCCGGAACCCGACATCCGGGAACGACTGCAGCGATATCTTGCCCTGCACGCCATGCACCGGCGGCTAGCGTCGGCAAATGATTGCATGACCGTGCTCCGCATTGTCGGCGAGGCCATTCGCGACGCATTCGGTGTGTCTTCGGGCCTGTGTTATGCAACGGGCGAGGACGGTCACGTCGAAGGCATCCGCTGGCGCGATGCGTACTCCAATATGGTCGCCTTTCAATCGGCCCATCACGCCACGGAAGACGCCGCGCATGCGCCGCAGGATTTGCATTTACGGACGCTCCTCAGCCATCTTGCGCCCAATCTCGATTCGCTTGACAGCGCCTTGGTGCGCCATGGCCTTGTCGCCGCGCCCATCGCGGTTGTCGGGCGCGCCTTCGGCCAGATCATTTTTGACGCGACCGATTCACGGTTCGATCCCGATGAGGAACATCTCACAGACCTGATGGCTTTCGGCGGCGTGGCCGGCACGGCCTTGGCGCGCTTGGATGCCCTGCGGCGCGCTGATGAATACAATGAAGCCCTCGCCACTGCGCTCTGGAAACAGGAACTGGCCTTCAGGCAGGCGGCACGCGGCGAAAGGCTCACCGGCATCGCCATGCTCGCCGCCCGCGCCGCCCATGAAATCAACAACCCCCTCGCCGCCATTTCCGGGCGGGCGCAACTCCTGGTCAACCGCATCGCCGATCCCGAAGAACGGCGCGCCGCCGAAACCATCATCCAACAGAGTCGGCGCATCAGCAAGATTCTCTATGACCTGCTCCAATTCGCCCAGCCCGGCGAACCGGCTTTCCAGCGCATCGCCATTGTTTCCCTGCTGCAACAGACGGTCACCACGCGACGCCAACGCCTTGCGGAAAAAAACATCCGTATTGTCGAAGATTTTGCGCAGGACATCCCCCCGACCCGCGCAGACCCTCTGCAACTGGAACAAGTGTTTTCCAATTTGCTCCAGAACGCCGAAGACGCCATGTCCGAAAACGGCGGCACCCTGACCCTGCGCGTCAAACCGGTCCATGACCGCAAGGCCGTCGTCATACAAATCGCCGACACCGGGCGCGGAATCGCCCCGGATGCGCTCGACCGCGTCTTCGAACCCTTTTTCACCACGCACACCTCCACGGAAAACAGCGGTCTCGGCCTCGCCGTCTGCCACGGCATCATCGAACGACACCGGGGCGCCATCACCCTGCACGGCAGCGTGGGCAAGGGCGCCACCTGCACCATCACCCTGCCCGCCGCCACCGAACAGGACATTCCCGGAGCGCCGCTTCCCGCACCCGATGTGCCCGCTCAGACTGCCGCAACCGCCAAAAGACCGCCAACTCCCACGGAAACCCCATCAACGCCTGATACCCCCGCACAGACGCCCCCATCGCCAACGACAAGTCCGGCAACAGGCGCGTCTCGCCCCCTTGCGCTTATCGCCGACCCCAGTGAAGAATTGCGCGAAGTGCTTGCAGCGACATTGGCAACCCAGGGTTTTGAAACCGTTACCGCCGCCGATGGACTGGAAGCCCTCGCCGCCGCCCTGTCAAAGAAGATTGATCTGGCCATCCTGGAACTCACCCTCACCGCTGTCGACGGCTCCCCCGCCTATCAGTACCTCCGAATTCGAAACCCGCGCATGCCCATCATCCTGCTGGCCGACGCTGGCGTGGAGGATACCTCCACCATCGGCTTCGAATACGGCGTACACGGCTGCCTGCAAAAGCCCTTCGATGTCGCCGCTTTGCTTCATCTCACCCAAAAGATACTCGCCGCGCGCAACGTGGCGTGATAGTGCATTCGTGTTCGCTTAAGAAAGCCCGAAGCATGGTCCACCATGCCCCCTCCGGAGAGGTGCAGGACAATGGCACGCTGAAGCGTGAACAACATACCTTTTCGGGAGAGGTGGAGGACAATGGCACGCTGAAGCGTGAACAACATACCTGTCCTGCGCCCCTCCGGAGCGCCTTGGCTACAGGACCCTTGATCTGGTGGTATCGCTTCGCCCAACCAATCGTCTCCACCTCTTACGCCAGCGCCAAGGATTGAGCCGCGCCGGCTCCGCGTGCTACCATAAACTGCGGCTGATGAGGCGCAGCCATCTTCGAAGTAATGTTCCGTGGGGCGGCAGAGAACCTGTGCACGAAACAACGCAGATCATCGCCATTGACGGACCGGCCGGCGCTGGCAAAAGCACCGTCGCGCGGCGCGCGGCGGAAGCGCTCGGCTATGCGTTTCTGGACACCGGGGCGATGTACCGCGCGGCGACGTGGCGCGCCCTGCGCTTGGGTGTGAATCTGGATGATCCCGCCGCGCTCGAGGCGTGCGCCCGCGAAATGCAACTCGACATGCAGGAAACGGAGGAGGGGTTGAAGGTTTTTGTGGACGGCCAGGACGTGACCCAAGCGATCCGCAGCCCGGAGGTCACCCGCGCGATTTACAAACTGGACCAGAATTCCGGGGTGCGCCGTCACCTGGTGGCGTTGCAGCGGCAGTTTGGGCAACGCGGCCCTGCAGTGGCCGAGGGGCGCGACATCGGCACTGTGGTGTTTCCGAAAGCGCGGTGCAAAATCTACCTCGATGCATCGCTGGCGGCGCGCACGGAGCGCCGCGCGAAGGAACTCGAAACCAGGGGCCTGCCGGTGGACCGCGAGAAACTATGCGCGGAGATTCATGAACGCGACGAACAGAGCCGGAATCGGGCGGACTCGCCGTTGCGCCGCGCCGAAGACGCCGTGCTCCTGGACACGACGGATTTGACCCCGGACGAAGTGGTGGCGCGGATCGTCCAACTGGCCCGCGAAAAACTGCCATGAGCGCCACGCGGATGCGACATCATTGGACCATCGCCGATATGGACCGGGCGCGCACGCGCGCCCTGGCGGAAGCGACGGGTTTGCCGCATATCATCGCGCAGTTGCTGCTGCAACGCGGCGCGGCAACCGCCGATGAGGCGCGTCACTACTTGCAGCCATCCGTCGCCCATCTTTCCGATCCCTTTTCACTCACCGGCATGCGCGCGGCCGTTGAACGCATCACCCAGGCGCGCGATTGCGATGAGCATGTCCTGATTTTCGGCGATTACGACGTGGACGGCATCGCCGCCGCTGCGCTGCTGTTCAACGGGCTGAAGCGTTTCGGCGTGCAGCGGGTCACGCACGGCATGCCGCTGCGCCTGACAGAGGGCTATGGTCTCAATGCGGAGCACGTGGCTACCGCGCGCGCCGAGGACGTGAATCTCATTATCACCGTGGACAACGGCATCAGCGCGCACGAAGCGGCGCGCCGCGCCAAGGAACTCGAGATTGACCTTATCATTACCGACCATCACGCCATTGAGGAGGGGTTGCCGGAAGCCTGCGCCGTGATCAACCCCAAACAGGATTCCCCGGACCATCCAGCGAGGAATGTATGCGGCGCGGGCGTCGCATTCAAACTGAGCATGGCGCTGAACGGCACGCCGAACGACCTGGACATCGCCGCCCTGGGGACCGTGGCCGACATTGTGCCGCTGACGGGCGAGAATCGCATCATCGTGGCGCTCGGCCTGCGCCATATGGCGCGTTACGAGCGACTGGGTCTATCAAAACTAGCGGCAGAGGCCGGGTTGAGTCTGCGCGACATTTCCTCTGAAAAAATCGGATTCCAACTCGGTCCGCGCCTTAATGCCGCGGGGCGATTGAACGATGGTCGCGCCGCGCTGCAACTGCTGTTGTCGGATTGCCCGATCGAGGCGGGCCGCATCGCGGCGGCGCTCAACGAAGCCAATGAGGAACGGCGCAGTATTGAGCGCGGCATTTTCGAGGCGGCGGTGGAGGAACTGGACGCCTGCTTTGATCCCCGGCAGCGCAGCATTGTGTTGGCGCGGCGCGGGTGGCATGTCGGCGTGATCGGCATTGTCGCATCGCGGATCAACGCAGAATACAACCGGCCGGTGGTGCTTATCGCCTTGGATGAGGAAGGCGTTGGCCGGGGTTCGGCGCGCAGCGGCCCGAATTTCGACATGATGGCTGCGCTGACGGAATGCCAGGAATACCTCGAACGTTTCGGGGGGCATCGCTCAGCGGCGGGGCTGACTCTTGCGGAGGAAGCCGTTCCCGCGTTCCGGTCAGCCTTCGAAGCGGCGGCATTGCGCCAACTGGGCGCAGGCGAACTGCTTCCGGAACTCACGGTGGATGTCGTGGCATCGTTCAGTCAATTGGACGGCGCGCTACTGAAGACACTGGAACAGTTGGAGCCGTTCGGGCATGGCAATCCCGCGCCGATCTTCTGCTCGGCGGGCGTCGAACTGGTCCCCTCCTCCGCCCGCATCATCAAGGACAACCACCTCCGCATGGCCCTGCGCCAGGGCGACGTGGTCCTTTCCGCCATCGGCTTCTTCATGGCCGAGCGCTACTTCACCGAGGGACTGCCATCCAGCCTCGACATCGCCTACACCCCCCAACTCAACACCTACCGCAACGAGACCTCCGTCCAACTCCTTCTGAAAGACTACCGCCCCGCCGAAGACTGAAGGCGGTGCGCTACTCTTTCGCAGCGGCCTCGCGTGGGGAAGCCTTGTAAACGCCAAGGGCCTGAATGGTCGGGCAGGCCCGGGACTGGGTGATGTGCAGGCGCACGCGGCGCGCGGTGGTTGCCGGGAAGCGGTGAATGCGGTTGTAGCCGATGGTGGTCCCTTCAGAAATGGCTGTCCACCCGTCGCCGTCAGGGATTTCAATCCGGTGCGCTGCGACGCGCTGTCCGAGGGCGATGTGTTCCCGCGCGGCAAAGCGGTCAAAGGTGCGCGCCTCGCCGAAATCGAGTTCAATCCACGCATCGGTAACGCCGTCGTCGGTGGCCCAATAGGCGTCGGGCCGGCCCTCGATGGCGCGTTCCGGCGCGAAGGCGGCATCGCCGCCGCGCGTGTTGCTGGCGGAAACCTCGGCTTTACGTGCGAGGTTGTGTCTGAAGGTCTC